>JALRBW010000059.1 GCA_023257625.1 Flavobacteriaceae bacterium
ACCAATGTCTTGGCCATCTGATCATTGATGAGCATGCCGTTGGTGCCGAAGACCACCATGAAGCCGAGCTTCACCGCATGTCTCGCAATATCCAGAATATCGGGACGCACGAGCGGTTCGCCGCCCGTGATGACGAGGAGACAGCCCTTGTTCACTTCGGCAATCTGATCGATGAGCTCCTTAATCTGGCGCATTTTGTTGCTGGCATAGATAAACATGCCATTGTCCTGGGTCATTTCGCCTACCTCAAAAAAATCGGAAGAAGAGGCCGAAAAGGAGTCTTTCGTGTTCTTCATCAACCGGTTCATTTCTTTCATTTCTAAAAAGAACCGGGCAGAGGTCAGAGCCATCCCGACCTGGTTGGAAATATAGGACAAAATCCAATTCCAGTCTTTGCTGAAATGGGGAGTGTCAATCCTGTATTTGTAATGCAAAACAGATTAGAATCTGATGAGAATCTGCCTTCTGCACTTGCCCAATCCGTTACCTTAGGGACGGGTCAATTCTGTACTAATCCGGGTCTGATTGTAATTTGTGATCCAGAAAGTAAAACTAATTTTGGAGCCGCTTTAGCAAAACAAGTCAATGAGCTTCAATTGCCTCCAATGGTTCACGCTTCAATACAAAACCAGTATGATTTTCAAGTGGAAAGCTTAAAAACAAACTCAGCCCTAACAGCACTTTATTTTTCAGCACAATGCTCCGCTGCTATTGGTGTTACCACGACAACAAACTTTTTAAAGCACTCAATGCTTTCAGAAGAAGTATTTGGTCCGTTTACTCTTGTGGTAGAATGTGTTTCTGTTGAAGAAATGAAAACAGTAGCCACCCATTTAGAGGGTCAGTTAACGGCTACACTGCTAGGGAATGACAAAGACCAAAAAGACCTGGAAGCATTGCTGCCATGGGTTCAAGAAAAAGTAGGGAGAATCTTATTTGAGGGAGTGCCTACAGGTGTAGCTGTTACCCAAGCAATGCATCATGGGGGTCCATATCCGGCCACAACTGACAGTAGATATACATCGGTTGGTACGGATGCTATTTATCGATGGCTTCGACCAGTTTCATACCAAGATTGTCCACAAAATTTACTTCCAGCAGCATTACAAAATGAAAATCCACTTCATTTAATGCGAAAGGTAAATGGGATAGTAACTTCTAGTGCTATATGAAAACTTCCGATCGAATTATATTTGACTGTGTAGATGGGTATACAGCTGGTAATCCTGTTCGTTTAGTAAAATCTCCAAAACCTTATTTAGAAGGGAAGAATATGGGGGAAAAGCGAATTCATTTTATGAAAGAATTTGACTGGATAAGAAAAGGATTAATGTTTGAGCCCCGAGGGCACGATATGATGAGTGGAAGCTTTTTTTATCCCCCTCATGATGCTGATAATGACGTGGCAATTTTATTTATAGAAACTAGTGGGTGTTTACCCATGTGTGGTCATGGTTTGATTGGTGCTCTTACCTTTTTAATTGAAGAAAAATTGATTACTCCTCTAAAAGAAGGCACCCTTCGCGTGGAAACTCCAGCAGGAATTGTAGTTGCGAATTATACACTTAAAGAACAAAAAGTAATTGCTGTTAGGTTTATTAATGTTCCTGCTTACTTAGCCGCTTCAGATCTTGAAATTGAATGTGAAGGATTGGGAACATTAACAATTGATGTTTCATATGGGGGTAATTTTTATGCTATTGTTGATATTCAAAAAAACTTTCAAGGGATTGGTTCCTATTCAGCCAGTGAATTGATTGGATGGAGTAGAATGTTGAGAAAACATATTAATGAAAAATATACTTTCCAGCATCCTCTTGATCCTCACATTAGAGGATGTAGTCATGTGCTTTGGGGAGGGCTTCCCACACAACGTGGTGCTTCAGCAAGTAACGCTGTATTTTATGGTGACAAAGCAATTGATCGATCCCCTTGTGGGACAGGTACCTCAGCCCGTATGGCGCAATGGGTAGCAAAAGGGAAATTAAAAGTAGGTGATACCTTTGTCCACGAAAGTATTATTGGTTCGCTTTTTAAAGGACAGGTAATAGAATTAACTTCAATTGGACCCTTAACCGGAATTATTCCCAGTATTGAAGGAAGTGCTCGAATTACAGGATACAATCAATTAATTTTGGATCCTGAAGATCCCTATACTCAAGGATTTCAAGTGTTATAGACATGAAGAAAAAAGTAGTGGTCATAGGGGGCGGCATTGTTGGACTTTCAACGGCTTATTATTTAAGTTTAGAGGGTTGCGAAGTTACTGTTATAGATCAAGGAGATATGAATCAAGGGGCTTCTCATGTCAATGCTGGTTACTTAACTCCTAGCCATATAGTTCCAATGGCTGCTCCAGGGATGGTATTGAAAGGGCTCAGATGGATGTTTAATCCTTCCAGTCCATTTTATATTCAACCTCGTTGGGATAAAGATCTATTAAAATGGGGAATTAAATTTATACAATCATGCACCGCGTCACATGTTCAACGTTCCTTAAAAACGATTTTAGAAATAAACCAAATGAGCAAAGCGCTTTATTTGGAAATGCAACAAACTTCTGGATTTGATTTTCATTTAGAAACAAAGGGATTATTGATGGCATATCAAACTGAAAAAGCTCAAAAAGAAGAGTCAGAGGTTGTTGCCTCGGCTCAACAATTAGGACTTCAGATAGAACATTTAAATTCACAGGAGGTAAAGGCACTTCAACCCAATATTAAAATGGATATTGAAGGGGCTTATTGGTATAAAAGTGATGCTCATAGTACCCCAGAATTATTCATGCAAAATTTAATGAATGTGCTCTCCACTATGGGGGTTGAGTTTCTAACACAATGTTCAGTTACCAATTTTAATCTTTCAGGAAATAAAATAGTTAGACTTTCAACAAAATATGGAAAACAAATTAAAGCCGACGAGTTTGTATTTGCTACAGGAGCCTGGTCTACTAAAGTACTTAAAGGGTTAGGAATTCATTTAACAATACAGGCTGGAAAGGGATACAGGTTGAATATTACAGAACCTACAGGCATAAGTTTACCCGCAATTTTAATGGAAGCAAAGGTAGCAGTTACACCCATGAAAGATTTTACCCGTTTTGCCGGAACCATGGAAATTTCGGGGATAAATCATACACTTTATTCTCATCGGATTCAAGCTATTGCCAGTGCAGTTACAAAGTATTACCCAGAATTATCTATATCTGATTTAGTCAAGCATCAAGCTCAATGTGGATTGAGACCACTTTCTCATGACGGCTTACCTTATATTGGACGACACGGAAAAGTTTCAAATTTAGTTCTCGCTACTGGTCATGCAATGATGGGTTGGAGTTTAGGGCCAGCTACAGGAAAACTGGTAAGTGAACTAATTGCAGGTAAAACAACTTCCCTTTCACTTATACCTTTCTCACCTGAAAGATAAAGTAAAAGTATTAAGAAATCAGTTTTACAGCATCCTCAGCAAAATAGGTGGCAATAATTGAAGCCCCAGCACGTTTAAAACTTATCATTTGTTCTATCATCACCGCGTCGTGATCAAGCCACCCTTTTTCAGCTGCCGCTTTAAGCATTGCATACTCTCCACTTACTTGATAAACAGCAATAGGGGTGTTTACCGTATTTTTTAAATCACGTAAAATATCCAAATAGGCCATGCCGGGTTTAACCATTATTATATCTGCACCTTCTTCTATATCACGTAAGGTTTCTGTTAGGGCTTCCCCTCGATTGGCAAAATCCATTTGATAGGTTTTTTTATCTCCAAAACCGGGAGTTGAATCTAGTGCCTCACGAAAGGGTCCATAAAATGATGAAGCATATTTTGCGCTGTAACTCATAATAAGTGTATCTACAAACCCTGCAGATTCAAGTGTATTCCGAATAAAAAGAATACGTCCGTCCATCATATCGCTAGGGGCAATAACATCGGCACCAGCAGTTGTATGTGAAAGAGCCATCTCTGCAAGGATTTTAACAGTAGAGTCGTTGTCAATTTTACCCTCTTTTACAATTCCATCATGTCCATAAGAGGAGTAAGGATCAAGAGCTACATCGGTCATTATTACCATTTCAGGGACTGCTTCTTTGATAGCTTTAATGGTATTTTGCATTAAGCCGTCTTGCCGAAGGGCTTCTGTGCCTTTGTTATCTTTTTTGATATTTTCAACCTTTACAAAGAGAAGTACTGCTTTAATATTTAGATTCCAAAGTAATTTTACTTGTTTCACAATACCGTCCATTGAAAGCCTAAAATATCCAGGCATTGAGGGTATGGCTTCTTTTTTATTTTTCCCTTCCACAACAAAAAGGGGAACAATAAAGTCATGTGGGCTTAAATGGTGCTCACGTACTAAGTCGCGAATGGCAGCTGTAGTTCTAAGGCGTCTATTGCGTTGTAAGGGATACATGGTTTTAATCGGTATTAGTGTCGTTTTCTATAAGGGGGTCGGCAGAGTCTATATCTATTGGCTCATTTTTAGCACTTTCTGTTTCGCTGGGTTCTTCATTTTCAGAATTAGTTTTCTTTTTTAGAGTTCCCATAAGCATAACAAGCATCGAGCTCAATATTATGATTAATAATACGCGTTCATCAATGGGGCTGTTTTGGGTGTCAATAAAAGTAACCTCCTTTAACTGTATAAAAAGTAAAATACTAATCAAACCTCTTGGACTCATATATGTCAAGGAAACAGGTTTGAACTGAACCCTACTTAGGGCGAAATAGAGATACCGCAATATGAGCATTACAGAAAATATTAATAACCCGTAAAGGATAGGGCTGAGACTAGTAAACGCGGTAATTTGAATTGAAAATCCGAAAAAAAGAAAAAAGAAGGTGCGTACAATAAAGGTAGATTCTGCAGTAAGGATATGAAATTCATGAAGTCCTTTTTCAGTTTGCTCGATGTCGAGATACTTTCTCAAGAACCTAGGTAAAAGCTGATTTAAGTTACTTAAAAATACTCCAAAAATAAAGATGGTTACTAGGGCTGGTAGATGTAATAACTTTCCAATAGCATATACCAAAATGAGTAATGATAGAATTAAAAAAAACTTTACGTGATGTTTTATTTGTTGTAAAATTCGTACAAGAACATAGGTAATCACTAATGAAATTACAATAACTCCAATAATTTGGATACCTAAACCAATTAAAGAAGCCCCCCCTATGAGAGGTTGGTTTGTCTCGATTTGATTCAATGAGTAATTGAAAATCATAATTCCTAAAATATCAGAAAAGGTAGATTCATAAACAACAAATTCACGATCCCAGTCTAACAAGCTAGCGGCTGAAGGAATGGCTACTGCACTACTGATAATTGATAGAGGAATGGCGGAAAGTGTAGCTAATCCTGAATCCATATCAAAAAGGTGAACAAAGACCCATTGAAGAGCAGCAATATTGAGAATTAATATTATTAATGCTGCGAAAAACCCTTTAACAATTAAGGGGAGCTTTTCTTTGCTGAGCTTCAATTCAAGGGCACCTTCAAGAACAATTAAAATCAATCCAATTGTTCCCAATACGGGGATTAAGTTGTCTAAAAAACCAAAGGAATCTAATCCGTAAGCGCTAGTAATAGCACGAACTAAAATTCCAGTAAACATAAGCAGTATGACCGAAGGAAATTTTGTTTTGCGGGCAAAGGCATCAAAAAGATAAGAGAATATGATTAAGAGAGGTAAAACAAATAAGATGGTAACGGTATTCATTGGAAACAATTAATAATAGTGAAACAAATTACAAAAATTTAACCCATAGCGAATTTTAGTGTATCCAATCTTTAGGGTTTTTCAAAACAGTTAAAAGGCGAGCTTCTTCACTTTTTTCAATAGGTTGATGATTATATCTCCACTGTACCTTAGGAGGTAAACTCATTAATATGCTTTCAATTCTGCCGTTAGTTTTTAAACCAAAAAGCGTTCCTTTATCGTGAACTAAATTAAATTCAACGTATCGTCCTCTTCTGATCTCTTGCCACTCTCTTTGTTTAGATGTGAAAGGTAAGTCTTTGGTTCGAAGTAAGATAGGAAGGTAGGCCGTAAGAAAGGAATTGGCCACATGAGTTACAAAATCATATCGACTTTGTAAGGTAAATTCTTTGTTTTCTCTCAAATAATCAAAAAATAATCCTCCAACTCCTCTAGCTTCTTTTCTATGACTGTTGTAAAAGTAGGTATCACATTGCTTTTTAAATCGAGCATAATATTCAGGGTGATGATCATCACACACTTTTTTACATACCTGATGAAAATGGCGAATATCTTCTTCAAAGATATAATAGGGTGTAAGGTCTAACCCACCACCAAACCATTGATCAACGACTTCACCTTTTGGAGTATACAATTCAAAAAATCGCCAATTTGCGTGTACAGTAGGTGCCATCGGATTTTTGGGATGAATAACTAAACTTAAACCGCAGGCATAAAAATCAGCGTTAGTCACATTAAATTGGACTTGCATACTTTCAGGTAATGTTCCATGAACAGCAGAAATATTTATGCCTCCTTTTTCTATAACGTCACCTTGTTCTATTACCCGTGTGTGTCCTCCCCCTCCCTCGGGGCGTTTCCAAACATCCTCTTCAAAACGGACTTTTGTATCAAGGGATTCAAAAGCAGTAGTTATCGTGTTTTGAAGCTCTTGAATGAAGGGGTAAAATTGATTTTTCATTTTAGATAGTGTATTCTTTTACGGCATCTACAAATGCTCTTGCATGGTCAAAAGGAATGTTGGGTAAAATACCATGCCCCAAATTGACGATATATCGATCTTTACCAAAGGCAGTAATCATTTCATGAACCCCTTTCTTTATTTCTGGAATAGGAGAAAGTAATCGGGCTGGATCAAAATTTCCTTGTAATGTAATTTTACCACCAGACAAATACCTTGCATTACGTGCTGAGCAGGTCCAGTCAACTCCTAGTGCTGAGGCTCCCGATTTGCTCATTTCATTTAAGGCAAACCAACATCCTTTTCCAAAAACAATAACAGGTATTAGCTCTTTTAGGGCCGATACAATTTGTTGAAGGTAAGGCCAAGAAAATTCTTGATAATCTTCTGGAGAAAGTAATCCGCCCCAAGAATCAAAAAGTTGAACAGCATGAACTCCAGCATTTACTTTTTCTTTAAGATATGCAATTGTGGTTGTAGTTATTTTTTGAAGTAATTCATGAGCAAGGGTTGGTTGACTAAAGCAAAATCCTTTAGCAATATCAAAATTTTTTGATCCTTGACCTTGAACAGCATAACAAAGTAGCGTCCATGGAGAACCCGCAAAACCAATAAGGGGAACTTTACTATTTAGTTCTTTTTGGGTCATTTTAACCGCATCCAAAACATAGCCTAAATGCTCGTGTATATCTGGAATGATCACTTTATCTAAATCTTTTTGAGTTCTTATTGGTGAAGGAATCCATGGCCCCATTCCCTCCTTCATTTCCACTTCAATTTGCATGGCTTGAAGTACAACTAAAATATCGCTAAATAGAATCGCTGCATCAGGTCCAATTTGATCTATTGGCATTACTGTGATTTCGGTAGCTAATTCTGGTGTTTGGCAGCGCGTAAAGAAGTCATATTTATTTTTTAATGCCATAAAATCAGGCAAGTAACGTCCTGCCTGCCGCATCATCCAAACGGGGGGTCGAGTTACGGTTTCTCCACGGAGGGCTTTTAAAAAGAGGTCGTTTTTAAGCATGTGATTGTTGAAAATGTTGAGTTAGAGTTACTAAGAGATGAGACTCACTTGGCTTTTTAGCAACACTAAAATTTTGAGTATAATCATTTAGTTTTTTAGCAGTTGTGAAACCAAGGCAAAATCCATGTGTCTTCTTTTGCCATGAATTTAATTGAAAGAAACTTTCTACAGCCGAAGGGCTATAGAAAAGTATCCCTTCAAAAGGCTGAGAAAAATATTTAGGAGTTAACGTTGTTTTATAAACTTCATGAAGATCAATCTGCATATGTTGATCGAGAAAAACAGACTCAATTTCAGGTCTTTTTAAATTTCCACAAAAAAATGAAAAAGATTCATTTTTGTAGTTTTTTGCTAAAAAATGAGCCAATTTGAATGAATTTTGACTCATTTTGATCACTTTTTGACCATTTTTTATCAAAAGAGATTTTGTTTTTTCACCTACGCAGAAGAATTTTTTATTCCTTAGATTGGCATTTAGAATTTTATTTTTGAATGCAATTTGTACGGCATTTTGACTTGTAAAAATCACATGATTATTAACTTCAAAAGCGGTAATTGGTTTTGGTGTGATTTTAATGAAGGGAAATTCAACTACTGAAAACCCATGATGAATCAAACGATTTTTAAATTCAGGAGAAAGTAATTTTGTAGCTAAAACGCGCATTTATTTTTCCTTGTTTATTTGAACCATTAATTCTTTCCCACCTTGAACTAGAATTTTTTCAGCAAAATATTTTCCTGGATTAGTAAAATCTTGATGATTTATAGTTTCTTCTATTACAAATGAAACTGTTCCATTTGGATGGAATAAGCCTCCTTTGAAATGAAGTTTATTTTTACTTAAAATAGCTAAAGCACCTATAGGGGCAGAACATCCACCTTCTAATGTTTTCAAAAATTCACGTTCCACAGCTACACAATAGGAAGTGGATTCACAATTAATATCTTTTAATGAAGAAAGCAATGAAGTAGTTGTGGAAAGACTACAAATTCCAATTGCCCCTTGTGCTGGAGCTGGAATCATCCAATCTAATACTTCGTAGGGTTTTTTGAGAAGTTCCAATCGTTCAAGCCCAGCTTGAGCAAAGATAGCCCCACTCCAATAGCTATTTGATAACTTATTAAGACGGGTTTGAACATTACCTCTTAAATTCTCAACTTTATGGTTAGGAAATTTTTTTAACCATTGCGCTTTTCTACGTAAACTTCCTGATCCTATGGTTGCTGTTCCTGTCCATTCATTAAATTTGGGATGAAGAACAAGGACATCTGAAAAAGACCCTCGCGGTAAAACTGAGGATAATTGAACGCCCTCTGGCAATGCTGTGGGAACATCTTTTAAACTGTGTACCGCAATGTCAATAGAGTGGTTTAAAAGTGCTGAATCTAGGGCTTTAGTAAATATACCTTGAATGCCCATAGCATATAAGGGTTGGTGTTGATTTTGATCGCCTTCACTTTCAATAAATATAAATTGGCATTGTTTGCCTAATTTTTCTAAAGCGGACTTCACTTGTTCAGCTTGCCACAGGGCAAGTGCACTTTTTCGTGTTCCTATACGAATCATAATTCAAGATAATCTGGGGTTAATTGAAATACCTCTTGAAGAAGTGCAACAGTTGAGTCTGCTTTTTCAGGATGACTTCTTAAAAAGGCTGCAATCTGACCGGTAAGTTTTTGTGCCATTTGCTCAGTCTCCTCATTTGAGGATTCTAGTTCGATACGCGTAGCTTTAATTTTTTCTTTAAATGCCTTGAGAGTTGGAATATATTTCCGGTGTTGCAACCAATCTAAAAATTCTAACTTAATAGTGTTAAGAATTTCTTCGGCTTTAGGGATGTGTTTTTTCCTTTTTTCAAAGGTTGCATCTGTTATTTGGGATAAAGTGTCTAAATGAATTACATCAACCAAATCAAGCGTATTTACCTCTACAGCAACATTTCTAGGTATTGAAAGATCCAAAATTAAAAGGGGTTTTTTGGTATGAATAATATCGGGTGTTATGGTAGGTATTTGCGCACTAGTTGCTACAATCAAAACGTCAGCTTCACTGATAGCTTCTACCAATTCTCCATAAGATTTAGTTTTAACAGGAAACTTTCCTGCAATTTTATCCGCTTTTTCCTGTGTCCGATTGATTAATACAATGTGATCATTTTGAGTATGTTTTACTAAATTTTCACATGTATTTGCTCCAATTTTACCGGTACCAAATAAGACGATATTTTTAGAGGAAATTGAAGGTACGTTTTTGAGAATAAATTGTACAGAAGCAAAAGCAACAGAGGTAGCCCCACTAGAAATTTCAGTTTCAGTTTTAATTCTTTTACTTGCTTGTATTACGACATTAATTAACCGCTCCATAGAACCTTGAACTAAATTCATTTTTTTAGAACGGTAAAAACTTTTTTTAATTTGACTAATAATTTCAAAATCACCTAATATCTGACTCTCTAAACCTGTTCCTACTCGAAATAGGTGTTCAAAGGCAGACTCGTCTTGTAAAGTATAACCTGCTATTTCAAATTCTTCAAGGTTTCCTTGAGTATGATTACACAGTAGTGAAATAAATTCTAAATCATTATCAGCCCAGCCATAAAGTTCAGTTCGATTACATGTAGTAATTGCAATAAGTTCTTTAATACCTATGTTCTTTGCTTCAAGAAATAAGGCATGTAATTGTGAATCATTACAGCTGAATTTTCCTCTTAAATCAATATCAGCTGTTTTATAACTGATACCAACACAATAGAAATTATGATTTTGAGACAAGCTTATTTTTGTTTAAACAGGGCAAAAATAATAGGGAGTGAAAATAAAAAATAACGATAAAAAGTTTTAAAATATCATATTCGGATTTTTATGTATAAAGTGTTTAAACATTTTAAAAAGCCTATTTTTGCTAATCAGTGTACGAAAAATATTAAAAATCAAATAAATAATTTATAAAGCATGCTACAGAAAAACAACGAAATAAGTTCATTTTCATTGTATACCCCTGAAACAGGTTGTTTTGTACTAAGTATGAAAAATGAAAACGAAAATGCTCAAATAGAAAGACACCCAGTAAACCAGGACTTTATTCAATTTCATTTTTGTTTAAAAGGACAAATGAACTTTGTATATAATGATGGAAATTATACCTTTCCAGTTTCTGAAAACCATGCTATTGTACTCTATAACCCTCAAAAACCCCTACCTATAGAAGCAGAATTAGCTCCTGGATCATGGTGGGTAGGTATATTAATTTCCATTCAAAAATTTCATGCTTTATTTTCTAAGGATGCTGATCACATTCCTTTTTTAAGTATTGAAAATAAATCTAAAAAATTTTATGATACAGCTCCATTTGGATCTTCAATTGCTGTAGTTCTCAGTCAAATTTTGCAATTAAAAATTCACGAAAGCATGAAGGCGTTGTATTTAAAGGGGAAAGTATATGAATTGCTAAGTTTATATTTTAATCGTCAAGAAGACCCCTCATTGGAACAATGCCCATTTTTGGTTGATGAGGAAAATATTAGAAAAATTAGAAAAGCTAAATCTATAATTATTGAACGTATGTCTGAACCCCCATCATTAGAATCTCTTTCCAGTGAAATTGGGTTGAGTTTAAAAAAACTAAAAGAGGGATTTAAACAAATTTATGGAGATACGGTATATTCCTATTTATTGGACCATAAAATGGAAGAAGCAAGACGGATGTTAGCCTCTCAAAAATATAATGTAAATGAAGTTGGTCTAAAATTGGGTTACAGTACTGCAAGTCATTTTATCGCTGCATTTAAAAAGAAATTTGGCACGACCCCCAAAAAATATCTAGGATCAGTATCTTCGTAAAAAATTGTAAATGAAAGGAGTTTTATTGGTCAATCTGGGTTCTCCAAAGAGTACCAAAACAGATGACGTTAAGCACTATTTAGATGAGTTTTTAATGGATGAAAGAGTCATCGATTTACCTCGTTGGTTTCGTACTTTTCTGGTACGCGGAATTATTTTAAAAACACGACCAAAACGTTCCGCAAAAGCGTATAAAAAAATTTGGTGGAAGGGAGGGTCTCCCTTGATTGTGTTATCAGAACGGTTAAAAGAAAAAATAAAACTTAAAGTTTCTGTTTCAGTCTCATTAGCTATGCGATACGGGGAACCATCAATATACACAGGATTGAAAGAGCTGCATAAACAAGGAGTATCTGAGGTTTTACTTGTTCCATTATATCCTCAATTTGCCATGGCTACCACGGAAACTATTTTAGTAAAAGCAGAAGAATTAAAAGAAAAGTATTTTTCAAATATGCAGTTTACTTCACTTCCAGCTTTTTATAATCATCCTGATTATATTCGTGTTTTATCCAATTCTATACAAGAGAGTTTAAAGGGAAAACAATGGGAGCATTTGTTGTTTTCTTATCATGGAGTGCCAAACCGTCATATTCGTAAGTCAGACATTACCCAATCTCATTGCAAAATGGATGGTAAATGCTGTTTTAGCGAATCGCCTGCTCATGAGTTTTGTTATCGTCACCAATGTGAAATGACTACTCAAAACGTAGCAAATTATCTTGAGCTCAAAGAAGGCACATATTCTACAAGTTTTCAATCAAGAGTATCTATTTTAGGGACTTGGTTAACTCCTTACACAGATAAAACGATAACCTCGTTTGCAAAAAACGGAACACAAAACATGGCAGTGGTCACTCCAGCGTTTGTTTCGGATTGCTTAGAAACTTTAGAAGAAATTGGAATGGAAGCTGTTGAAGATTTTGAAGAAAATGGCGGCAAGAAGTTGCATGTTATTCCATGTATCAATGATCGAGAAGATTGGGTTAATGTCATTAGTCGATGGATTGATGAGTGGGCCCATAAGCAAATTGCTTAATGAAAAATAATCGAGAGCAAATGGGGACACTCCCCATTTCTAAACTGCTCATCCAACAGGCTGTTCCTGCCTCTATTGGTATTTTAGTGATGTCATTAAACATCTTAATTGATACCATTTTTGTGGGTCAATGGATAGGTTCAAACGCTATTGCTGCCATTAATGTTGTTTTACCCGTTTCTTTTTTTATTTCTGCTCTGGGAATGGCTATTGGAATTGGCGGAGCTTCTATAATTTCACGTGCATTAGGACAAGATGATTTAAAGAAGGCAACAGCAACTTTTGGAAATCAAATCACTTTTACTCTATTGTTAACCATTTTTGTTGTGGTTTTGGGGTTAGGTTTTGTAGATCAAATTATTCCCTTATTCGGTGGAAAAGGGTCTTTATTTTCATTATCTAAAGTATACTATACCATTGTTATGTATGGTGTTCCAGTTTTAGCATTTTGTATGATGGGCAACAATACTATTCGAGCTGAAGGAAAACCTAAAAATGCAATGTATGCGATGATGCTTCCTTCGGTTTCAAATTTAATTTTAGACTATCTTTTTATTAATGTTTTTGATTGGGGAATGATGGGAGCCGCTTGGGCCACCACACTATCTTATGGGGTATGTGCTGCTTACATAGGTTATTTTTTTGTTCGACACTCAATTTTACGCCTTCAGTGGTCAGACCATAAATTACAATGGCCTCTTGTAAAAGAAATATCCTCTTTGGGTTCAGTTACACTTGCACGCCAGGCAATGGTGAGCGTAACGGTTTTATTGGTAAACAATCTTTTATTTACCTATGGCGGTGAGTCATCAATAGCGGTTTATGCCATTTTGAGTCGTATGCTTATGTTTGTCACCTTTCCAATATTTGGAATTACCCAAGGTTTTCTTCCCATAGCCGGGTTTAATTATGGTGCTCAAGAATGGGATCGCGTTCAATTGGTAATCAAAATATCTTTAAAGTATGCTACCTTATTGGCAACTGCAATTGGTCTAGTAGTGTTTATTTTTGCTGAATATATTCCTTATCTCTTTTCAAAAGAGAACATAGTTATTGCCCAAACACCTTTAGCGTTACGTTACGTATTTGCTGCTTTACCTGTAATTGGAGTGCAATTGATAGGGGCGGCCTATTTTCAGGCTGTTGGTAAAGCATTACCGGCACTGTTATTAACGTTAAGTCGCCAGGGATTATTTTTTATTCCTTTATTGTATATTTTACCAAATTTTTTTGGAATTAATGGTATTTGGTTAGCTTTTCCTCTTGCAGATGTGCTTTCCATGCTTGTTACTGTATACTTTTTAAGAAAGGCCATAAAAAAACACCTTCAATAGGTTTTTGTTTCAAGGCGTTTCTATGGTCTTAAGGAAAGGCTGAACGAATATTATTTTATAATTTTAGCTCATACAAAATTTAAAATTAATGAGTACACATTTCTATCGCCGTATTTTTTCCTGTTTAATTCTAATTTCAGTTCTAGCAATCCAATCAAATAGTTGGGCCCAACGAAATAAAAAATCCAATAGTCCAACAATACAATATCCTGAAGAAGTATATAGTTCTTTAGAATATCGCTCAATAGGACCATTTCGGGGCGGTCGATCTGCGGCTGTGACTGGAGTGCCTGGACAACCTAATTTATATTATTTCGGAGCCACAGGGGGTGGTGTTTGGAAAACAGAAGATGGAGGTCAAACCTATGAAAATATATCTGATGGTTATTTTGGAGGGAGTATTGGCTCAGTATCCATAGCCAAAAGTGATCCAAACGTTCTTTATGTTGGTGGCGGGGAAGTAACAGTGAGAGGAAATGTTTCCTCTGGATATGGGCTTTGGAAATCAGTAGACGCTGGTAAAACCTGGATTTTTTCTGGATTACCTGAATCCAGACATATACCACGAATAGTAATCCATCCCACAAATCCAGATATGGTTTATGCTGCCGTATTAGGTAATTTATATAAACCGACAAATGAAAGAGGTGTTTATAAAAGTACAGATGGAGGTAAATCTTGGAAAAAAGTATTGTTTTCCAATTCCCATGCTGGAGCAGTTGAATTGGTTATGGATCCTACAAATCCAAGAATTTTGTATGCGGCTACTTGGCGAGTTAATCGAACTCCATATAGTTTAAATAGTGGAGGAGAAGGCTCTGCCCTTTGGAAAAGTACAGATGAAGGAGAAACCTGGACTGAAATAAGTACTCACCCGGGTTTTGCCTCAGGAACACTTGGGATAATTGGTGTGACTGTTTCTCCAGTTCAACCAGAACGGGTGTGGGCAATAGTTGAGAATAAAGAAAAAGGAGGGGTTTATCGATCCGATGATGGAGGAAAAACTTGGAATCATATAAATGATAATAGAGCTCTGCGTCAACGTGCGTGGTATTATTCCAAAATCTACGCTGATACTCAAGATGCCGAAATGGTCTATGTAATGAATGTTTCTTATCACAAATCAAAAGACGGAGGGAAAACATTTTCGAGACACAATGCCCCACATGGTGATCATCACGATTTGTGGATTGCCCCTGAGGATAATCAAAGAATGATTATAGCAGATGACGGGGGAGCTCAAATATCTACTGATGGAGGGACAACTTGGAGTACCTATTACAATCAACCTACAGCACAATTTTATCGGGTAACTACAGACAATGCTTTTCCTTATCGTATTTATGTTGCTCAACAGGATAACTCAACAGTACGTATTAATCACCGTTCCGACGGAAGTTTTATTTCAGAAGACGATTGGGAGTCTACTGCAGGAGGGGAATCAGCTCATATTGCAGTAGACCCTTTAAACAATGACATAGTATATGGTGGAAGCTACGGAGGCTTTTTAACCCGAGTGAACCATGCAACAAAAAGTGAAAGAGGAATCAATGTATGGCCAGATAATCCTATGGGTTACGGTGCAGATGGAATGAAATACAGATTTCAATGGAATTTTCCAATTTTTTACAGCAAGCACAATCCCAAACGACTTTTTACATTATCTAACCATGTTCATGTGACTGAAAATGAAGGACAAAGCTGGGACATTATTAGTCCAGATTTAACGCGAAATGATCCTGAAAAATTAAAATCCTCTGGTGGTCCAATTACTCAAGACAATACTGGAGTAGAATATTATTGTACACTATTTGCTGCCAACGAATCGCCTATACAAGAGGGTTTACTTTGGGTAGGAAGTGATGATGGATTAGTACATCTTACACGTGACGGAGGGAAAAACTGGGAAAATGTAACCCCCTCACAAATGCCAGAATGGACGATGATTAACAGTGTTGAACCTTCTCCATTTGATCCAGCAGTTTGCTATATTGCAGGCACTTTGTATAAAACAGGCGATTTTAAACCCTACTTATACAAAACCACCGATTACGGTAAAACATGGCAACTAATAACCAATGGAATAGATGCTGAACATTTTACACGCGTGGTTCGTACCGACCCCAATCAAAAAGGGTTGTTGTATGCTGGAACTGAAACGGGAATGTATATTTCATTTGATGATGGAACTTCATGGAAACCTTTCCAACTCAATTTACCTATAGTTCCGATAACAGATCTAACAATAAAAAACAATTCTTTAATTGTAGCAACACAAGGCCGAAGTATTTGGATATTAGATGATTTAACGGTTTTACATCAATTGAATGCGAACAGTCCTAAAGCGCACATGACCTTGTTTAAACCAAAAGACAGTTACAGAACCCAAGGTAGAGGAGGAAATACTTCTTTAACAGCCGGAACCAATTTATCCAATGGTGTTATTGTGTATTTTAACCTTGGCTCTTATGATGAGGATAATGACATAGTGAAACTTCATTTTAAAGATTTAGCCGGCAATACAATTAAAACTTTTAGTACAGACGATAAAGAAAATCATTTAGAGGTTAAAAAAGGAGGAAATCAATTTGTGTGGAATACCCGCTATTCAGGGGCTGAGGTTTTAGATGGAATGATTTTTTGGTCTGCTTCATTCACTGGAGCAAAGGCAGTTCCCGGAGAATACAGAGTTGTTCTTGAAAAAAATGGTACAGTTCAAGAGCAGTCTTTTACTATTTTATCCGATCCAAGATATGAAATGACCTTAAACGATATGCAAAAGCAATTTGATTTTGTTAATGCAGTAAATCAAACTGCAGATAAGGCTCATAAAGCAATTAAGACCATTCGTAATGTTCGAGATAAATTAATTGCTTTTGAAAAAAATTATGGCGATTTAGAATCAACGAAATCACTTATTGAGAAAGCAAATCAACTCAAAAACGCATTGACTGATGTTGAAAAGGCATTGTATCAAACTCAAAACAAGAGTAATCAAGACCCATTGAATTTTCCTATCCGATTAACCAATAAATTAGGACATCTCAACTCATTGGTTACTATAAATGATTTTCCACCAACTGAGCAAGATGAAATTGTGAGAAAGGAATTAACTAAAGCTATAGAAATGGAGTTAGAAAAATATGATGTATTAATAAAGAATGACTTAGCTACATTTAATTCTGAATTTGCTAAACTTAATTTAAATTATCTAACCATAGAATAAAACCTTGTATTATAACTATATAAAAGCGTTACATCTGATTTTTGTAATCACTTGGTTTGCAGGATTATTTTATCTGCCTAGATTATTTATTTATCATATTGAAGCTAGAAAAAAGCCCAGAGAAGTGAGTGATATTTTAATTGCACAATTTAAAATTATGGAAAAAAGGTTATGGTATATTATAACCTGGCCCTCAGCTATTTTGGCTATTTTATTTGCTTTATGGCTTCTTTACCTGATGCCTTCATGGTTATTTCAGTCTTGGATGCTTATTAAAATTGGATTTGTTGTGATTTTATTAATTTATCATATCAAAACACATAATATGTTTTTGAAGTTTCAAAAAGGTACTGACAAATACTCAAATTTTTTCATGCGTTTATGGAATGAGGGAGCTACATTACTTCTATTTGCAATAGTGTTTTTGATAATTTTACGAGATGAATTGCATTGGTTAACAGGCACATTGGTTCTTATAGGTGTTGCCATACTTCTTATGTTGGGCATTAAAGCGTATAAAAAAGTAAGAAGCGACCAATAATGATTTTAAGCAACAAAATACCTCAAAAATTTTCATTTCGAACACGACTTTTTGTTGTGATGACAGTGATATTATTACTTGCTGGAATTTTAATTTTAGGCACTACAAGTATACAATATGAAGCCCAAAGGGAGAATTATCATTTGGGTCGATTAAATCGGAAAGTAGCACAAGTTGAACGTCATATCAATTCTTTAGTAGAAAAATACAACCTTTACGAACAGCCCGATAGTATTTGGGCTACTTATGAAGAGGATTTTGAAAAAATTAATCAAATTCATAGTATTCATTATTCACTTTTTAGTGCAGAAGGAAATCCACTGTTTATCTATCATACTCCCCTAGAGGTTATAGCTAATGACTATACTTTAGACCAAAAGTTGAGAGATAAAATTTACTCTAGTAAAGACGCCACTTATATGGAAGAATATCAATCGGACATTGATAAATTTCACGCTTCTTACCGTTTATTAAAAGATGCTCGAGGGATTCCTTATGGCATTTTATTTTTTCCTTATTTCGAAGATGTTTCTTTTTCTGAAAATGAGTTAAATAATTTTTTAAGAAACCTATACCAGATATATATTTTATTGTTTATTGGAGTAATTTTTATCGCATACTTTTTATCAAAATATGTTACCCGCTCTTTAGAAACCATTCGTTCGAGAATGGCTACTACAGGGTTAGAAAAGCAAAATGAAAAAATTTATTTAAAAAATGCAACCCGAGAAATTGATAGTCTAGTCAATTCGTACAATAAAATGATTGATGATTTGGCTGAGAGTGCTGAAAAATTAGCACGTACAGAAAGAGAACAAGCCTGGCAAGAAATGGCAAGACAAGTGGCACATGAAATTAAAAACCCATTGACACCCATGCGTCTCACTGTACAAAGTTTTCAGCAAATGTATGATCCTAATGATCCAGATAATAAGCAAAAACTAAAAGAATTTACCAAGTTATTAATCCAGCAAATTGATACCATGACAGATGTGGCTGAAGCGTTTTCAAATTTTGCGACCTTACCTAAATCAAAAATGAAAACCTCAGATTTAGTTGAAGTCACTCAATTAGCTGTGAGTATATTTAATCAAGAGCATATTATTTTTTCTTCAAATCAAGCGCATATTTTTCATGAATTGGATCGAACACAGTGGATTCGTGTCATAACCAATTTAGTTCAAAATGGATTGCAATCTGTTCCAAAAAAGAGAGTACCTCAAATTGGAATTCACATCATAGGAGATGTTGACATTTCTACTATTTCAATTACTGACAATGGAAGTGGAATTCCTTCAGATTTAAAGGATAAAATATTTGAACCTAAATTCACTACTAAATCATCAGGAATGGGATTAGGTCTTGGAATTGTAAAAAATATTATTGACTCTCATGGAGGTTTAATCGCTTATGTCTCCACGCCTGAAAAAGGAACTACTTTTACAATTACACTTCCTAAAAAATAAAACTCTTTAATCTCCTTTACGAATTATATTTTCAAGGTTATTTATAATTTGTTCTTTTTGGGTTAAATCAATTTCAAGTGGAGCATATACTTTGAATTTTAAATGTACTCCTAAAGGGAATGGAAAATATTTGTATTGCGCTAATTTCCATGAATTCCATACTCGGATAGGAACCATTAGAGCAGTGGGCATGGATTCCATAAGAATTGTTAGACCACCTCGTTGAAATTTTTTTACTGTTTCATCTTTACTTCTTGTACCCTCAGGGAATATTACTGCAGCGTAGTTGCTTTGAGCTAACCTTTTGCCAAAGGCTGAAATTTTTTCTAAGGCTTTTGTTCTGTTTTTGCGATCAATTAAAATAGATCCCCCATGACGAAGATTGAAGGATACACTTGGGATGCCTTTACCTAATTCTTGCTTACTAATGAATTTAGCATGGTGCTTTCGTAAATACCAAATTAATGGAGGTATATCATAAGTACTTTGGTGATTGACAACAAAGATCAATGGGCGATGAAGTGGAAGGGATACTTTATTTTCAAAAGTAATACGTGTTCCTAGTAAATTCAAACAGCGCAAAATCAAAAGGTTCATAATGTCAACCACATTTTTGTGGGCATTATATCCCATACCTTTCAAAGCAATCCATTGCAAGACATGAAAAATTAGCAATAGACTTCCGAAACAAATATAGAAGAGTACACTAAAAAAATATTGTAAAACCTTATACATTACATTAGACAAGTAAAAAAGAACCTGGGGCTTGGAGGTCTAGCAATGATCGTCGTATGCTGCTTTAAGATTTTCAGCAATTAATTCAGCTGGTCGTCCTTCAATATGGTGGCGCTCAACCATATGTACCAGTTCACCATCTTTAAATAAGGCAATGCTGGGCGATGAAGGCGGAAAAGGAACCATTCTATTTCGAGCGGCTAATGTAGATTCTGCATCAACACCAGCAAATACGGTTACCAAATGATCGGGTGTTTTAGGATTTTCAAGTGAAAAATAAACTCCAGGGCGAGCATTTGCTGCTGCGCATCCACAAACGGAATTAACGACCACTAGTGTGGTTCCACTTTTTTCAAGGGCATTGGTTACATCTTCGGTTGTAAATAATTCTTGGAATCCGATACGTGTTAATTCTTCACGCATAGGTTTTACTAATTCTGCTGGATACATTTTAATTTTTTTTCAAAGATAAAAAAGTAATACCATCCTCAAGGGTTTTGTTGAGCCGATTTTATTTGTCAAATTTGCAACTCAATGATAGTATCATAGGCTATGGTAAAATGGGTTGCAGCCATCTTGGGTTATTCTTTTTTTCGATTTCCGGGAGCATTATTAGGTTTTTTTTTAGGAAGTCTTGTAGATCAGTTTAATAGAGATTCAACTTCTTATTTTAGATCTTCTTCAACTTCTCCCTCTCTAGAAAAATTTCAACTCAATCTTTTAGCATTAGCTGCTACAATTATTAAAGCAGACGGTCAGATTAAAAATCAAGAATTGCAATTTGTGCGTAATTTTTTTATTTCAAATTATGGTACTCAGCGCGCCTCAAGTATTTTCGAAATGTTCAATGAGCAAATCAAAAAAAAGCTCCAAAATACAACTGATTTAGCTCAATTTTTCATGCAAAATAGTAGGTATGAAACACGGCTTCAAATTATTCATTTTCTCTTTGGAGTAGCCAATGCTGATGGTAATGTTTCTCCAATAGAATTGAATAAATTAGAGCAAATCGCTGCTGCATTAGGGATTGCTTCATCAGATTTTCAAAGTATCCTTGCCATGTTTGTTCAGGCTACAGATAACGCCTATAAAGTATTAGAAATCACTCCAAATGCCACTAATGAAGAAGTTAAAAAAGCGTATCGGATAATGGCTAAAAAATATCACCCTGATAAAATTCAATCTCAAGATCAAGCAATGATTAAAGGAGCAAAAGAAAAGTTTCAAGAAGTACAAAAGGCCTATGAAACTATTCAAAAAGAACGAGGAATGTAATGGAAAACCTTAGTTTTTATTTAGACTTAGGATTTTGGCATGTAATAGATTTACAAGGGTTAGACCACCTTTATTTTATTGTCACCCTTGCACTTCCATTTACCTTTAATGCCTTAAGACAATTGATAGGATGGGTAACCTTGTTTACTCTTGGTCATACGCTATCATTAATAGGTAATTTTTATGCTGAAATACCTATTTCCGGATATTTAATTGAATTGTTAATCCCCATTACAATTGCATTGAGTGCATTACACTTACTGCTTCCTGATAAAAAAAAACAGAAAATAAACAACCCTTTATTTTTTGGGATATTGACCTTGGCTTTTGGAATAATTCACGGCTTAGGATTTGGTCGGTATTTCGAAATGTTAATTCCAAATGATGCTGTATCCACTTCATTATTTTCCTTTGCTTTAGGGGTTGAATTAGCTCAATTAGTTATTGTAATAGCTGTATTAGCTTTAAATAGATTAGTGCTTCAGAACTTGCAATGGAACACATTTAAATGGCAACTCATCATAGGTGCAATGATATTGTCACAAGCTCTAGGAATAATTATAGAACGAGTTTAATAAAGATTTAATGAAAGCTGTATTGAATTTGATATCTTCGTAAAAATGGCAAAGCAAAAACAATTAAAATACGATCAAGCTTATTTGGAAATGGCAGAAACTTGGGGTCAGCTTTCGTATTGTGAGCGTAAAAAAGTGGGGGCTTTAATTGTAAAAGATCGCATGATAATTTCTGATGGTTACAATGGTACTCCTTCTGGTTTTGAAAATGTATGTGAAGATGATAATTATTATACCCATTGGTATGTTTTGCATGCAGAGGCAAATGCCATTTTAAAAGTTGCAGCTTCTACTCAATCTTGTAAAGGAGCTACTTTGTATATTACCCTTTCTCCTTGTAAAGAATGCAGTAAACTCATTCATCAATCAGGAATTATAAGAGTTGTTTATTCTAAGGAATATAAAGATACTACGGGTTTAGAGTTTTTAAAAAAAGCAGGGGTATCTTTAGATCATGTTAATCTTGAAAAGAATTGATGATTACAAAGAATAATTTCTTTTTATCCCTCATTGTAGGCTTGTCAATAGCTATAGGATACTTATTTGGGAAAAAGGATTCATATACTCCATCTGCTTCTGAAATAGCACATCCTAGTATTCAAAAACTTAATAGGTTAATGACTTATCTAACAGAAGATTATGTAGATGCTATTAATACAGATAGTTTAGTACGTGTTGTAATAGAAGATGTGGTAAGCGCCCTAGACCCACATTCTGTATACATTCCTGCAGTTGAGCGTCAAGCCCTTTCTGAGAGTATGCAAGGTAATTTTGAGGGCATTGGTGTACAATTTTATATGGTTGAAGATAGTATCGCAGTTGTTCGAGTTTTAGAAGGGGGGCCTAGCGAAAAGGCAGGATTACAATATGGAGATCGAATACTAATGGCAAATAACGACTCACTCTACTCAAAACAACTATCTACAGATGAAATTATAAATAAATTGAAAGGTCCCTCTGGAACTCCAGTTGAACTTAAAGTATATCGTAAAAGGACAGATTCTTTATTTACTTTTAAACTTAAACGCGGGGCGGTTCCTTTACCCAGTGTGCCTTCTGTTTACATGATAAATGAGAAAACGGGGTATATTCAAATCAATCGTTTTTCTCAAACTACTTATGAAGAATTTCAATCCGCTTTAACCCGATTGGTTGATCAACAAATGCAACATCTAATTTTAGATCTACGTGGGAATCCAGGCGGGTATCTTCTGCCTGCAAAACAAATTGCAGATGACTTTCTTTCAGCGGGAAAACCCATTGTAATTGTGGAAGCCAACAATGGGGTTCGCGAAAGAACAGTAGCCTCTTCTGATGGACTTTTTGAACAAGGAAGTTTATATGTTTTAGTTGATGAAAATTCAGCATCAGCCAGTGAAGTTATTGCGGGAGCAATTCAAGATAACGATCGAGGCTGGATAGTAGGAAGAAGAACTTTTGGTAAAGGATTGGTTCAACAACAATTGCCATTAGGCGAAGGAGACCAAATTCGGTTGACTACTTCAAGGTATTATACTCCAACAGGCCGCTCTATTCAAAGGCCTTATGATACTACTACTAGAAAAGATTACTACGCAGAAGTCCAAAAGCGGTATAACGAGGGAGAAATGGAAGACGAGGAGAAAGTGCCCGTAAACGATAGTCTTTCTTATAAAACACCTTCTGGAAGAGTAGTCTATGGTGGTGGGGGAATACGCCCTGATCTATATTTAGCTAACACTAAAAGCCCAGAAGAAGCTTGGTATGCTTACTTATTGCGTTCCAATTGGATGAATCAATTTGTATTCTTTGAGTTAGACAATCATTTTAAGAAATATAAATTTGATAATGCTGCGATGTTATTAAACGAACCTTTACCTTATGCAGAAGAATTTTTATCATCCTTTAAAGACTATTGCAAAGCAAACAACATTCCTATGGACATAGACAATGAAGAGGTAGTATTAAATTCTATAAAGGCATTTATAGCTCTTCAGGTTTTTGATGAAAATCTCTATACTCGAATTATCAATCAAAAGGATAGCTTCATTCAACGCGCACTAGATGCCATAGCTGCTGAATGAAAAAAATCTTTATTTTTTTATCTGTTTAGCAATTTTGCGAGCTAAACTTAAGATTAAAAGTAAAACAAAGGCACTCGCTGATGCCAATACTCCAATAACAGCAATACTACTGTCGCCGATAAAAGGTTGATTCCAATCAATTTGAGTAAGGTTAAACACTACCATAAAACCTGAAAGGACAATTAAAAAAACCATTATATAATTCATCGTATTCAAAGATATGAGTTAAAGAAGTTGACCTATGTTAGAGGTAAAGAGTTTAACAGCTATAGCCATTAAAACAATACCAAATACTTTACGGACAATATTGATTCCAGACTTGCCTAAAACACGTTGGATTATTTTTGAAGTTTTTAAAATGATGTACACAAAAATTATATTGATAACTATGGCTATAATGATATTAATTACATGATATTCAGCACGTAAAGACAAAAGCGAAGTCATTGTCCCTGCCCCAGCAATCATTGGAAAGGCCAATGGAACAATGGAGGCTGTCTCAGGCGCTTCATCACGATATAATGTAATCCCTAAAATCATTTCTAGGGACAAAAACAAGATTACTAAAGAACCTGCTACAGCAAAAGAATTAATATCTATACCAATTAATTTCAAAATTTCTTCTCCTATAAATAAAAAGCCAATCATGATTATAGCAGCTATAATTGAGGCCTTGCCAGATTGAATATGCCCTACCTTTTCACGTAGCGTAATTATAAGAGGAATACTGCCTACGATGTCAATAACTGCAAAAAGAACCAGGCTGGCAGATAATATTTCTTTAAATTCAAACATCTTAAATTTTTTAAGCAAAGTTACTCGCATTCATTGAAACGTTCCCTTTTTAATTCCTTATTTTTAACAAAAATTGTAAATGTTATCTGTAGAAAACACCTTGATTTCTGATGAGTTAATTGAGGAAAATTTTGTTTGCAATCTCGCTAAATGCAAGGGCAAATGTTGTGTAAAAGGTGAAGCAGGAGCACCCTTAGAACAAGATGAGGTTGACTATTTAAAAAAAAATATAGATAAAATAACCCCTTTTTTAAGAGTGGATGGCATAAAAGCAATAAAGAAGCAGGGTGTTTATGTAAAAGGGAATGATGGTGATCTAGAAACCCCCTTAGTTGAAGGACAAGAATGTGCCTATACGCTATTTTCAGATACAGGTGTTGCCTCATGTGGAATTGAAAAAGCCTACACACAAGGAGCCATTGATTTTCAAAAACCTATTTCGTGTCATTTATATCCCGTTCGAGTAAAAAATTATAAAGAACTAACTGCGGTGAATTACCATAGTTGGGATATTTGTTCTGATGCTTGTGACTTTGGACAATCCTTAAAAATTCCTGTTTATCAATTTGTAAAAGCTGCTTTAATTCGAAAATTTGGACAACCTTGGTATCAAGCTTTAGAAGAGTACGCAAAAACGAAAAATTAGACGTCTTCAGTGTTTTTGGGGTTCCCCATAGTTTTTAGCTTATAAATAATTGATAAACAGCACCTTAAAAAAATAGAATTTTTTGAGATATTGACAAAAAATACAAATTTTGTTAAAAACTAAGGGTCATTGTGGAAAAGTTGGGCTTTCAATTTTGAAGACAATTTAGAATCTTTGTGAAGACAATAATCATAACTATTTTAACTCTAAAAATTAAACGCAAAAGATGGCAGCTGTAGAACCTATTCTCCAAGAAAATGAAAACCGATTCGTATTATTTCCCATACAACATCATGATATTTGGGAATGGTATAAAAAGATGGAGGCAAGTTTTTGGACAGCTGAAGAAATTGACTTGCATCAAGATTTGAGTGATTGGAACACAAAACTCAATGCCGATGAAAAGTATTTTATTAAACATATACTCGCTTTTTTCGCGGCTTCTGATGGTATAGTTAATGAAAATTTAGCAGAAAACTTTGTTAACGAAGTGCAATATACAGAAGCTAAATTCTTTTATGGGTTTCAAATCATGATGGAAAATATACATAGCGAAACCTATTCTCTTCTGATTGATACTTATGTTAAAAATGATGAAGAAAAAAACAAACTTTTTAAAGCTATTGAAGTTTTCCCTGCCATTAAAAAGAAAGCCGATTGGGCATTGCGTTGGATTGAATCAGATTCTTTTGCTGAACGGTTGATTGCATTCGCTGCTGTTGAAGGAATTTTCTTCTCAGGCGCTTTTTGTTCAATCTTTTGGTTAAAGAAGCGAGGTTTAATGCCAGGCCTCACATTTTCTAATGAGTTAATTTCTCGTGATGAAGGAGTGCATTGTGATTTCGCAGTTCACTTACATAATAACCATTTAGTGAACAAAGTATCCAAAAACCGTATTCGCGAAATTTTAGTTGATGCACTGAATATTGAGCGTGAATTTGTTACAGAATCTTTACCAGTAAGTTTAATCGGAATGAACTCAAAACTGATGACCCAATATCTAGAGTTTGTGACAGATCGGCTTTTAGTTGAATTAGGTTGTGAAAAAGAGTACAACGTGACCAATCCATTCGACTTTATGGACATGATTTCTCTACAGGGTAAAACAAATTTCTTTGAAAAGCGAGTAGGAGAATATCAAAAAGCAGGAGTTTTAAACAACGAAAAAGAAAACACAAAAATTAGTTTTGACGCTGATTTTTAAACCATAATCCATTTAAAATAATTAGTAATAATAAGATAAAGCTTGGCATATGTTCGTAATTAAAAGAGATGGGAGAAAAGAGCCCATCATGTTTGATAAAATCACTGCACGAATTCGAAAACTTAACTACGGGTTGAATCCTTTAGTTGATCCTGTTCGTGTCGCCATGCGTGTTATTGAGGGATTGTATGATGGGGTTACAACTTCAGAATTAGACAATCTTGCCGCTGAAATTGCAGCTACAATGACCACCACTCACCCAGATTATGCTAAGCTTGCAGCAAGAATATCAGTATCTAATCTTCATAAAAACACCAAAAAGTCGTTTTCAGAAACTATGACGGATTTGTATGAATATGTAAATCCAAGAACAGCTAAAAAAGCCCCATTACTTTCTGAAGAGGTATATGAGGTCATACGAAATAATGCAGAAAAATTAGATTCAAGTATTATTTATAACCGCGATTTTGGGTATGATTTTTTTGGATTTAAAACCCTTGAGCGTTCTTATTTGTTAAAACTCAATGGAAAAATTGTGGAGCGTCCACAACATATGTTAATGCGTGTATCTGTAGGAATTCACCTTAACGATATTAAATCTGCATTAGAAACGTATGAGTTAATGTCAAAACGTTACTTTACCCACGCAACACCTACCTTATTTAATTCGGGAACACCCAAACCTCAAATGTCATCCTGTTTTTTACTCACCATGCGTGAAGACAGTATTGATGGGATTTATGATACGCTAAAACAGACAGCAAAAATTTCTCAATCGGCTGGTGGCATTGGATTATCAATTCATAATGTTAGAGCTACTGGGTCTTATATTGCAGGAACCAACGGAACATCAAACGGTATTGTGCCAATGTTAAGGGTGTTTAATGACACAGCACGTTACGTTGACCAAGGTGGAGGAAAACGTAAAGGTTCATTTGCTGTATATGTTGAACCTTGGCATGCAGATATATTTGATTTTCTTGAACTTAAGAAAAACCATGGTAAAGAGGAAATGAGGGCCAGAGATTTATTTTATGCCATGTGGACGCCAGACCTTTTTATGAAACGTGTTGAACAAGACAGCAAGTGGACACTAATGTGCCCGAATGAATGTCCTGATTTATACAATGTACACGGAGACGAATTTGATGCTCTTTACACTAAATATGAAGCTGAAGGGCGTGGACGAAAAACCATTAAAGCCCGTGATCTATGGGAAAAAATATTAGAATCTCAAATAGAAACGGGCACACCTTACATGCTCTATAAAGATGCTGCGAACCGAAAATCAAACCAAAAGAATTTAGGAACAATTCGGTCATCAAACTTATGTACTGAAATAATGGAATATACCTCTAAAGATGAGGTTGCCGTTTGCAATTTAGCCTCTATTGCACTCCCTATGTTTATAAAAGATGGAGAGTTTGATCATAAGGCACTTTACGACGTAACTGTAAGGGTAACCAAAAACTTAAACCGTGTCATAGACCGTAATTACTATCCAATAATTGAAGCAGAAAATTCGAATTTCCGTCATCGCCCTGTAGGTTTAGGAGTGCAAGGTTTAGCAGATGCCTTTATCATGTTACGTCTTCCGTTTACTTCAGATCAAGCGAAACAACTTAACCAAGAAATATTTGAAACAATCTATTTTGCCGCAGTCAACGCTTCAGTAGAGGAGGCAAAAGCTGATGGACCCTATGAATCCTTTAAAGGGTCACCCATTTCAAAAGGAGAATTTCAACACAATTTATGGGGAATCAAAGATGAGGAACTCAGTGGAAGATGGGATTGGGTTACTTTACGTAAAAAAGTAAAAAAACATGGTGTTAGAAATTCGTTGTTAGTTGCTCCAATGCCAACTGCTAGTACTTCACAAATCTTAGGGAACAACGAATGTTTTGAGCCCTATACCTCTAACATCTATACCCGTAGAGTACTTTCAGGAGAGTTTATCGTGGTAAATAAGCACCTATTAGAAGATCTTGTAGAGCATGGATTATGGAATGAAGACATGAAGCAAGAACTTATGCGTAATAATGGTTCTGTCCAAAATATAGAAGCTATTCCTGCTGATTTAAAAGAATTGTACCGAACCGTTTGGGAAATGAGTATGAAAGACATAATTGATATGTCACGTCAACGTGGATATTTTATCGACCAATCACAATCCTTAAACCTCTTTATGGAAGGTGCTACTATGGCAAAATTAACCTCGATGCATTTTTACGCTTGGAAATCAGGACTTAAAACAGGAATGTATTAC
>JALRBW010000031.1 GCA_023257625.1 Flavobacteriaceae bacterium
ATTGGAAGCATCTTCTATATCATTTCCAGTTCTTCGAAAAGTTCCTGCAATTGGATGAATTTCAGCTTTTCTATTTTGAATAACAATTTGTGCTTCAGGAGAACTTCCAAAAATTTTAAATGAACCATAATCAAAGAAAAATAAATAGGGCGAGGGATTTATAGAACGCAATGTGCGGTAGACATTAAATTCATCACCCACAAAACCTTGAGAAAATCGGCGTGACAAGACCAGCTGGAAGACATCGCCTCTAAAGCAGTGTTCTTTTCCTTTTTGAACTAAATTTAGAAAAGAATCATCAGACATATTTGACTTTTTTTCACCAATTTTCTGAAAAGGAAAAGGGTTTACATTTTTGTTGTGTAATATTTTTTCTAATAGGTCAAGAGTATGGTTGCCGTTATAGTTATGCGAAAACAAATGTGCTTCATGATTAAATAAACTTATTGCTATTATATTTTGATATACTGCATAGTATAAGTCTGGAATTTCAACACCAGGTTTATCTTCCTTTAATTTAAGGGTATCAAAATAGGCAATGGCTTCATGTCCAATAAAACCAAAAAGACCATTGTTTATAAATGGTAAAGTAAAATCTTTTGATTTAAATTGCTTTGAAAAGGCCTCAATTTTACTTGGAATATCTGATGCAAATGTTACTTTTTCTTGAAAAGAAGTTCCATCAGGATAGTTTGAAGTAAGCAATCCATTTTTTAATTCAATTGAAGCTATAGGGTTACAACAGATGTAGGAATAATCATTATTATTAGCGTTATAGTCACTACTTTCTAGTAATAAACTATGTGGAAAAACATCGCGAATTTTTAAATATACGCTTACTGGAGTTAACGTATCCGCTAATATTTTTTTGTGATGAGATTCAAGTTTATATTCCTTCATTGGGCCATTAAAAAAGGCCTGTCGTGATGACAAGCCTTTGGTATTTTACAGGTTCGTGTACACGAGGGTTAGAAATTTTCCGTGTTCCACCAAAAGTTTAAAAAAATTACTGTTCGGTTCATTAAATCAAATATAGTACAAATTTTAATTACCCCAAATCCCCGAACAATAATCCTAATTAATATTTAAGAACTACTTCAAGTTCAAAATCATCATAAATTAAATTATCACCTAAATTTTCAAAGAAAGATCCTGAACGAAACTTAACATTGTATTTAGAGCGATCAATAATTACTTTTGATGAAGCAGTATTATTAGCTAAGTGCATTTCAAAATTAACTGGATGCGTAATACCTCTAACTGAAAGATCTGCGGTTACGGCATAATGATTTTCCATTTTTTTCTCAGTTTTAGTTATTACTAAAGATGCGGTTGGGAATGATTCTACTCCAAAAAAGTCATCAGACTTTAAATGTCCCTCTAATTTTTCTTTGTATTCACCTGAAAGGTCTTGAACGGTGATTGAATTCATGTCCACTTCAAATTGGCCACCAACAAGTTTGCCATCAGTGATTTCAATAACTCCAGATTTCAAATTAACGATTCCATCATGCTGGCCTGTTACTTTTTTACCAACCCAATGAATGCTACTGATTTCTGGATTAATGGGAATTAAATTTGATTGACTCCATGAGGAGATTGTAAATAATACTACTACGATAGTGCTAATTGTTTTTTTCATTTTCATTGTTGTTATTTAAGTTATTTAATATTTCTATGATTTCTTCTCGTTGTTTACTAGTAAGAGTTTCAATAAATTGTGCTTCAATTTGATCTACAATTGGATCAACAATTTCTAATAGCTTTAATCCCTCAGTAGTTATAAATAATTCAATTTTTCTTCTGTTTTCTTTACACAAATTACGACTGACTAAACCTTTATCAATAAGTTTATCGATTAAACGAGTTGTATTACTCATTTTGTGAATCATGCGTTCATGAACTGTATTTAAATTGGAAGGATTTCCCTTTTGACCTCTTAAAATACGAAGAACATTGAATTGTTGTATAGATATTCCTAAGGGCTTTAACCCTTGAGATAAAGCCTCTGTAATTTTTCCATTGGCTTTAAAAAGAGCAACAATAATTGCTTTATTATTCAAAAAAATGTATTTACAATATTTGTGGGTACAAATATATCATTAAATATTGTTTTGCAAATTTTTTTTAACAATTTGTTTCACACCATTAGGTATTGTATTTTAGCATAAAATAAAATTCATGGATTTATCACAGCATGACTGGATTTCAGCACAACAAAATAAACCTGAGAGTATCATTCTGGATGTTCGAACAGAAGAAGAATTTGAAGCTGGACACATACCAAACGCACATTTGCTTGATATTCGTGACCCAGAGGGTTTTATGAAGGGTGTGAGTCAACTTGAGGCAGATAAAAGATATTTTGTTTATTGTCGCTCAGGAGCCCGAAGTGCTCAAGCTTGTCAAATTTTAAAACAATCGGGCATTCCTAATTGTTTCAATTTGCTAGGTGGAATTTTAGATTGGAAAGGAGAAGTGGTTACAGGCTAAAATCAGTATCCATCTCTTCATTTTTTGTCCTCAAATCAAATTATGAACGAAGCTTTTTTACATTACCTATGGCGTTTTCAAAAGTTCACGCATAGAAATTTTAAGACCCCTGGTGGAGAATCTATTGAAATACTTTTTCCTGGGTATTGGAACCACGGATCGGGGCCAGATTTCAAAGAAGCCAAGCTATACATTGCTGGCATTCAATGGTCGGGATCGGTAGAGTTACATTTAAAATCATCAGACTGGTATAGGCATCATCATCATAAAGACGCTCAGTATGATAATGTTATCCTGCATGTTGTATGGGAACATGATATTACAGTGTGTTATCCAAATGGGAAACCCATTCCTGTCTTACAAATTCATTCATATGTAAATCCGGAAGTCGAAAAGAAGTATCAAACTTCATTTGGATTACAGCCAAAATTTATTCCCTGTGAGCAGCATATTAAGGAATTTTCTAAGGGGCGTTGGATACCCTTTTTAGAGCGTCTTTTTATTGAACGATTGGAAGCTCAAGTTGCTCAAATACAACAGTTACTCAAAAAACATAAAAACGATTGGGAAGCTGTTTTTTTTGAAAAACTAAGTAAAGGATTTGGACTAAATGTAAATGGGGAAGCATTTTTAACAATGGCCCAGCATCTTTCTATTCAAAATATTCTAAAACGTAAGCATGAACTTTTTCAAATTGAAGCGCTTTTTTTTGGACAACTAGGATTATTGCATCCTCCTTTTAGTGATTTTTATCACGAAAAATTAACCCAACAATACCAATATCTTAAACAATTACATAAGCTGCCAACTCCCTCATCACCAGCGGTACAATTTTCTAGATTACGACCAGCTAATTTTCCTACAGTACGAATTGCTCAACTTTCTTCTATTTATGCAAAGCACGGTACACTTTTTCAATCTTTAATTAACGCCAAATCATTTTCAGAAAGCATGGCTATTTTTTCTGTTGAGCCCAGTGAATATTGGAAAACTCATTATAATTTTGGAATTGAAGGGAAACCTAAAACAAAAAAAATAAGCCGCTCTTTTTTTGATTTAATTGCCATTAATACAATACTTCCAATTCGTTTTGCTTATTCGAGGTATGTAGGAGTTTCATCTCAAGACTCAATTTTAGAATGGATTACAAAAATTCCTTTAGAACGCAATCGGATAATTTCAGCATTTAGAGATTTTGATTTACCATTACCTCATGCTGGTACTAGTCAAGCTGTTTTGCATCTTTATAAAAACTATTGTCTAAAGCGTTTATGTCTTAATTGTCAAGTCGGAAGTTTTCTAATCAAAACACCAAAATATAAAAATTAATTATATTGATTTGATTACATTTGAAAACTATGAAAGCACCCAATTCTATACGGCTATTTTTTGAGCGTCATGGATTTGCAGTATCTACACGATTAGCTGAACTTTTAGGAATGAGAGTAAAAAGCGTGAGATTATTTTTTATATATGCCTCATTTACAACCCTTGTAGGAGGGTTTGTGTTGTATTTAACCCTTGCGTTTTGGTTAAAACTAAAAGATATGATATATACTAAACGAAGTTCTGTATTTGATTTGTAAGTCTGATGCCCCAATCGCCCCTACTTAATATCCTACTTTTTCTCCTTTTTATCCTTTTATTTGGTACGATAGGGTTTTATCTTGTAGAATCTGAATACAGTTTATTTGATTCCTTTTACATGAGTGTTATTACCTTGAGTACTGTAGGGTATTCAGAGGTAGGAATGCTTTCTTTTCAAGGTCGAATTTTTACCGTAATTTTTATTCTTACAGGATTTTTAGGGATTACCCTAGCCTTTAGGTTTTTAGGTGAGCAAGTAGCGCAGAATTGGAGCGTCCAAAAATTTAAACTTAAAAAAAACAAAACAATGATTCAAAAACTTAAAGACCATACAATTGTTTGTGGTTATGGGCGTAATGGTCGCCAAGCAGTATCTCGATTAAAACGCCATAAACAACCCTATGTGGTGATAGAAAATGAAGAAAGGTGTATTACTGAATTTGATTCTGATATTTTATTTTTGAAAGGTAATGCCCTTTCAGATACCACTTTACTTAATGCCAATATTAATGAAGCAAAAAACCTCATATGTGCTCTTCCAAGTGATGCTGATAATTTATTTGTTGTACTTTCAGCTAGACAACTAAAACCTGATATTGTTATCGTTAGCCGAGTATCTGAAGAACAAAACCAACGCAAATTAGAGTTGGCAGGTGCTAACCATGTTATCATGCCAGATAAAATAGGTGGCGATTATATGGCAGCCTTATTAACGTTGCCCGAAGTAATTCAATTTTTAGGGTCTTTAAATTGGTGGGTCGATGAAACAAGTCCAAATGTTGAAGAGGTTGATCTTAGAAAAGTGCCAAAGGAATTTCAGAATAAATCTTTAGCTACAATGGAATTAAGAAAAAGAACCGGATGCAATGTGATTGGCTATTGTGATCCACATGGGAATCAAATAATAAATCCAGATGCAAATCATATCTTGTCCGTTGATGGAAAGCTAATTGTGCTTGGTTCTAGATCGTCAATTGTTAAACTAAATAGAATGTTTCACCTCGATTAGTTTGATATTCACTTCCTTTTTATGATATTGGTCCAATTAATATGAGCACTAAATGAAAACGAAACCCATACAATATATATTTTCAACCCTACTTTTTCTTTTATCAAATATTCTTACTGCCCAAGAAAAAGGGTTAGATGAGCAGATTAATGAGGCATTTACACCTATTGCAAACTGGTGGGAGGGTTTGATTTTACACAACTTTTTTGGGACAAATATTCCGACAATTATTATTCTACTCGTGGGAGGAGCTCTATTTTTCACAGTATATTTTGGATTTGTTAACGTACGCCGATTTGCCACTGCAATTAATACTGTTAGAGGTAAATATGACAGTATTGATCATCATAGTGCAGAAAAATCACTTTTGGCTTTTGAGGGTGATATAAAAGGGACCATTAAAGACGAAAGTAAAGAAGGAGAAGTGAGTCATTTTCAAGCTCTTGCTACAGCTGTATCGGGAACGGTAGGAAATGGAAATATTGCAGGAGTCGCATTAGCTATTGCAGTTGGTGGGCCTGGCGCGACTTTTTGGATGATACTTTGTGGACTAATTGGGATGTCTACAAAATTTGTGGAATGTACACTTGGTGTTAAGTATAGAGATATTGGAGAAGACGGAACTGTATATGGGGGACCTATGTATTATCTAACTAAAGGTCTTCAAGAAAAAGGTTTCGCTACATTGGGTAAAATTTTAGCTTTTGTCTTTGCTTTTTTATGCATTGGAGCTTCTTTTGGAGGAGGAAATGCAGCGCAATCAAATCAGGCCGCAATGCAGTTGGTAGAATCCTTTGGGATGACAGGGGGTAATGCCAGAACAATAATTGGTATTATTTTAATGATTCTCGTTGGTGTTATTATCATTGGTGGAATTAAGAGAATTGCGATGGTAACTGAAAAGGTGGTTCCATTTATGGCTTTAATGTATATACTTGCCTGTTTATATATCATTATTATTAATTTTTCAGTGGTAGACGATGCCTTTGGAATGATCTTTAGCCAAGCCTTTAACCCACAAGCTGGTTTAGGTGGATTGTTAGGTGTTTTAATTACAGGGTTTCGTCGGGCCGCCTTTTCAAATGAAGCCGGCGCAGGTTCTGCCTCAATAGCCCACAGCGCAGTAAAAACAAATTATCCTGCCTCAGAAGGATTAGTGGCATTACTTGAGCCCTTTATTGATACTGTAGTAATTTGTACAATGACAGCTTTAGTAATAATTATTTTTAATGGTGATAATACCGTTTTTGAATATGGAGGTGTAGGAGGAGTTGTAATGATTGACGGTCAACCCGCTGAAGGAGCTGGAATTACTGCTGCTGCTTTTTCTAAATACATAGTATTTTCTGGACCTTTTTTGACGTTAGCAGTTGTTTTATTTGCTGTTTCTACTATGATATCTTGGTCTTATTATGGACTTCAATCTTGGATGTATATTTTTGGTAAGAGTCGTATTTCTGAGCTTTCTTATAAATTGATGTTTTTAATTTTTATAGTCATTGGTGCTGCAGGAGATATGTCTTCTGTTTGGGCATTTTCAGATGCCATGATACTCGCCTTGGTATTTCCTAATATGATCGGTTTGTTGTTATTATTCCCTAGAGTAAAAGAAGAATTAAATTCATACTTAAGCGCTATTTCTACTTTAAAGAATAAATAACCATGTTTAGCCGTTATGGAATTCGTTTGAAAATGCCACATTTTCAGCGAACTGCCCTTTTAATCTTGCTCTTAATTCTTACAGCGTATCAATGGGTACTTTATATAAAAAAAGGGCAAGAAAAAATTGAATTTAATACAGTAGAAACGAATTACTATCAGGCCAAAATGGATAGTTTAAAAACACAATATTCTAAAAGTAAACCTAACATATTTTTAATTAATCCAAATTATCTTAGCGATTACAATGCATATATTTTGGGAATCAATTCAATAGCATTTGATCGACTTAAGGCGTACACTTTGACAGGGAATCGATTGAAATCTTTGTCTGAATTCCAAAAAATATCACAATTACCGGACTCAACAATGAGCCGAATTGCACATAGATTTTATTTTCCTGAAGTAAAGAATAGTTTCAAAGAAAAAGCCCCAATTGTAAAAAAAGATTTAAATACAGCAACTCTTGAAGACTTGCAACAAGTTCATGGGATAGGTATGGTTTTATCAGAAAGAATTGTAAAATTTAGAGCCTATCTCAAGGGGTTTTTGCTGTTTGATCAATTGCATGAAGTTTATGGTTTGGATAGTTTGGTAGTGGATCGAATGGATAATTATTTTTATATTTCAAAAGTAGTGGAACATCAAAAAATTAATTTTGCAACAGCTAGTCTTAATGACTTAGTCCAAATTCCATATCTCTCAAAGAAAGAAGCACTTCAGTTGATAGCCCTTAGAAGTAAAAAGGAATTAGGTAATCTTGAAATTTTGTCTGAAGTTTTTAAAGATTCTCCAAACAAAATTACAAGATTAAAATTATATTTGCAGTAAAACGAAGCTATGATCGATTTCGATTTACGTCCCGAAATTAGAACCTCAGAAACTCAAAAAATGGTTTTTGAGGCAGCTCGTGATTTTGCGGCTCAATACATAAAGCCACATATTATTGAGTGGGACGAGCAACAATTCTTTCCAAAAGCACTTTTTGAAAGTGCTGGTGCTTTGGGATTTATGGGTATGATAATTCCAGAATTGTATGGTGGATCTGGGATGGGGTACCATGAATATGTGACCTTAATTGAAACAATCTCAATGGTAGACCCCTCTATTGGTCTATCTATAGCTGCGCATAATTCATTGTGCACTAATCATATTTATTTATTTGGAACTGAAGAGCAACGTCTACGTTGGTTGCCTGGGCTTTGTAATGGTACTTTAATTGGTGCTTGGGGCCTAACAGAACACAATACCGGATCTGATGCTAAGTCCATGTCAACAACAGCAAAAAGGGAAGGCGACAATTGGATAATCAACGGTACTAAAAATTTTATTACACATGGAATTTCTGGAGATGTAGCCGTTGTTATTGCCCGTAATGGTGAACTTGGAGATAGCAGAGGAATGTCTGCATTTGTTGTGGAACGAGGAACTAAAGGTTTTACTGCGGGGAAAAAAGAAAATAAATTAGGAATGCGAGCTTCAGAAACTGCTGAAATGGTTTTTGATCAATGTGTTATTCCAGATGAAAATCGTTTGGGTCCCGTTGGTGATGGATTTATCCAATCAATGAAAATTTTAGACGGAGGACGAATCTCAATAGCTGCATTGTCTTTAGGAGTTGCAAAAGGAGCTTATCAGGCGGCACTTAAGTATTCAAAAGAAAGAAAGCAGTTTGGACAACCCATCTCTAATTTTCAAGCCATCTCCTTTAAGCTTGCTGAAATGGCTACTGAAATAGAGGCGGCAACCCTACTTACCCAAAAGGCTTCGGAATTAAAAAATCAAAATTTAGCAGTTACACAACTGGGGGCTATGGCAAAATTATACGCTTCAGAAACCTGTGTAAAGGTTGCCAATGAAGCTCTTCAGATTCATGGGGGCTACGGATTCACCAAAGACTTTCCAGTAGAAAAATTTTATCGTGATGCAAAATTATGTACTATAGGAGAAGGTACAAGTGAAATCCAAAAACTAGTAATAGCAAGAAAACTGTTAGAAAAATAAAACTTTTTCAAAAGACAGTATCAATACAATGTACTTTTATCTATATTTGCAGCCTATTATGAAAGGAGGTGCTACATTATGTTAATTATACCCATTAAAGACGGAGAAAACATCGATAGAGCTTTAAAGCGATTTAAACGTAAATTTGATAAAACAGGGGCAATGCGTCACTTACGAGACCGAAAGCAATTTACAAAGCCTTCTGTAAAGAATCGTCAAAAAATGCTCAAAGCACAATATATCCAAACGCTAAGAGATACAGAAAGCCAATAGGTTTTTAACACATATTTATCAAACGCTATAACATTAAAGTAGTACTTTTATGGAGTAGCGTTTTTTTTATGTCCATATCTTCATACTTAGCGTACCTTTCATTTGAAAAAAAAGGCTCTCCACACACTGTAAAAGCATATAAAACCTATTTAGAATCCTTTCAAGATTTCCTTCTTTTAAATCAAGAAGGGACTCTAATCGAAAACGTATCGTATAGTCAAATTCGATTATGGATTGTTAGACTAGTGGAACTAGGCAATAGTACTCGAACAGTAAACACAAAGATTTCAGCGTTACGTTCTTATTTCACTTTTTTAATGAGAATCCAAGTAATTTCTGTATCACCCCTCAAAGAACATAAAGCATTAAAAACAGCATCTAAAGTTGCTTTGCCATTTTCATTGGAAGAAATTGAAGCTGTTTTAGATACTAAAATTTATTCACAAGACTTCAAAGGAAGGACACAGCGAACTCTTATAGGACTTTTTTATTATACTGGCATTCGAAGATCTGAATTGATTGAATTGAAACGAAATAACGTAAACCTTTCAAAAGGATTAATGAAAGTGATTGGGAAACGCAATAAAGAACGAATTTTACCCCTTTTACCAGAAATTATAACAGTATTAAAAAACTATGAGCAAGAGCGAAACAGAATTAGAAGCAAAGAAGAAGAACCTTCCTTTTTCATAAATGAACATGGTGAAAAACTTACAGATTCATTTGTATATCAGACCGTAAATGATTATTTTGGAAGAGTATCAACAAAAACAAAAAAAAGTCCGCATGTGCTTCGCCATAGCTTTGCAACTCACTTACTTGATCAAGGAGCAGACCTTAATGCAATCAAAGATTTATTAGGGCATAGTAGTATTGCTGCAACCCAGCATTATACACATAGCAGTATGGAAAAAATTAAGGAGGTGTATCAAAAAACACATCCGAGGGAAAAGAAAAAATAACTTTAATTCAATAACCTATGACAACAATTCATTTTCAAGCAGTAAATTATAAAGCTGATATTAAGTTAAAAGAGTTTACTAAACAGCGTTTAGAAAAGTTAGCATTGTTTCACAATCAAATTAGTGAGATCTTTGTTTACACAAAAGTTGAAAATACTTCTGATCGAATAAATAAGTGGGTTGAACTTAAAGTTGGAATTCCAGGAGATGATGTTGTAGTCAAGAAAATTTGCAAAACTTTTGAAGAGGCAATCCAAACAGCTTCCGCTACTGCAGAACGAATTTTAAAGCGCCGAAAAGAAAAAGTTCGAGCTTGAAAACGATTTTTCATTTTTTTTTTTGAAACCATAAAAAATAGCAGTTAATTTGCCTTCGATTTTTGAAATTCCAAAATTCAATAAGCCGATGTAGCTCAGCTGGCTAGAGCAGCTGATTTGTAATCAGCAGGTCGTGGGTTCGAGTCCCTCCATCGGCTCTTTTTTTTGTCCAATTCGACAAAAAGATCTTTGAAAATTGGGGAGATACTCAAGCGGCCAACGAGGACAGACTGTAAATCTGTTGGTTTATACCTTCGCAGGTTCGAATCCTGCTCTCCCCACATAAATATTTGTAGC
>JALRBW010000001.1 GCA_023257625.1 Flavobacteriaceae bacterium
GGGGGCGTAGCCGGAACGGAAGCCGCATTAATGGCGGCCGGTTTAGGCGCTAATGTAACGATGATGGATACAAACTTGAATCGATTGCGTGAACTTGAAAACAGTATGCCTGCCAACGTTACCCCTTTGTATTCTACTACCTTAGCCATTGAACAAGAAATAGAGCGTTCTCATTTAATTATAGGTACAGTGTTGATTCCAGGTTCAAAGGCACCGAAATTAATTACTAAAGAAATGCTCTCAAAAATGATGCCCGGTACAGTATTGGTAGACGTAGCAATAGATCAAGGCGGTTGTTTTGAAACAAGTGAACCTACCACACATGATGCGCCAATAGTTATTAAAGAGGGGATTATTCATTATGCAGTAACCAATATGCCAGGAGCTGTTCCTAATACATCAACAGTTGCTTTAACTAATGCTACCTTAAAATATGCATTACAATTGGCCAATAAAGGATGGAAGCAAGCATGTATTGATAATGAAGCTCTAGCTAAAGGGCTAAATGTAATTAATGGTAAAGTTGTTTACAAAGAAGTTGCAGAAGCCTTTGGGATAGAGTATATTGAACGTTCATCCGTTCTGTAGAAAATGCGTCTTACACCTTCTAGACTTAATCGATATACATTTTTTAAACTTCCTGCCGCTTGGTGGTGCGGAGTTAGAGTAGTTTCTTTAAATGAACATAAATGCATTACAGTTGTTCGTCTTCAATGGATGAATAAAAATCCATTTCGTTCAATGTTTTGGGCAGTTCAAGGGATGGCTGCTGAACTTAGTACTGGAGTATTATTGATGAATATCGTTCAACAGGAGGAAAAAAACGTATCCATGCTTTTACTTCAATCTAAAGCTACTTTTACCAAAAAAGCTAAAGGAAAAATTGAATTTAGTTGTGATGCTGGAGAATTAGTTTCTTCAACAATGAAGCGCCTTTTTGAAAACGACGGCCCTCAAACCCTGTGGTTGCAGTCAAAGGGAATTGATTCACAAGGTGATTGTGTAGCTACTTTTGACTTTGAATGGACATTATTAGAAAAAAAAATAAAATGACAACACCCAACTTTAACAATCAACTATCGCTTCCGGTCGTGGCCGCTCCAATGTTTTTAATTTCTGGACCGCAACTTGTTATTGCGTGTTGTAAAAATGGAATTATAGGAACATTTCCTTCATTAAATCAACGCACCACTGAAGGTTTTGAAGCTTGGGTTATAGAAATTAAAGAAGCCTTAACCGCATTTGAACATGAAACTGGGCAAAAGCCGGCTCCCTTTGGAGTAAATCTTATAGTACATCCAACAAATCCCAGAGTGCAAGCGGATTTAGAAATTTGTATAAAACACGAAGTGCCATTAATCATAACCTCTTTAGGAGCCGTTTCACAGCTTGTAGAAGCAGTACATTCTTATGGCGGGTTAGTGTATCATGATATAATTAAGCGTCGTCATGCTGAAAAAGCAGATGAGGCAGGTGTTGACGGATTAATTTTGGTAGCCTCAGGAGCTGGAGGGCATGCGGGAACACTTAATCCAATAGCCTTAGTCAATGAAATTCGTTCATTTTTTGATAAAACCCTTTTACTTTCAGGCTGTATCAGTACAGGAAAAGACATTGCTACTGCGCTGCAAATGGGAGCAGATTTGGCTTATATGGGGACACGCTTCATTACTGCCTCAGAAAGCCTTGCCGATCCGGCATACAAAGAAATGATTATACAGAGTAAAGCAGAAGATATTGTTTATACAGCGGCCATTTCAGGGGTTCATGCGAGTTTTTTACGACCGAGTTTAGAAGCAATGGGAATTACTGAAGCACAATGGCATCAATCCAAAAAAATTGATTTTGGCAAAGAACTTGATGCTGCTAAAGCTGAAGCCCAAGCGTGGAAAACCATTTGGTCTGCAGGGCAAGGAGTAACTTCCATTCACGAAACTTTACCCACAGAGCGTTTGGTTGCACAGTTAAAAAGTGAGTTTAAAAGTGCAATTGCGTCTCATCAAGAAAGGGTAAAGGGGTTTTTATAAAAAGAGAATCCTTTACCTAGTTAAACGGTAAATCAAAAGTGCAGTGCGTTGGATTAGGTCATTAATCGTTTTAAGATTTACGGTTTCCTGTAGTGTGTGAGCACCTCTCCCCATCGTTCCTAGACCATCAAGGCCATCGACATAATCTGCCACAAACGAAATATCAGCAGCCCCTCTTCGACCAGGGTCATAAGCTGAAACACCGCCTTGACCTAAAGCAAGACTAATTTTATTAAGTTCATCTAATACCATTTGATTTCCTGCTGTTGGCCTCATCGCAGGGTAGCTATCTGTAAAAGTAATTTTTGCTTTAGTTTGAGGTAAATTTTCGGCAACAATGGCACGCATTTTTGCACGTGCATTCTCTTTTTGTTCTTCAGAAATAAAGCGAAGGCCACCGTGAACTATTGCCTTTTGAGCAACTACATTTGTTTTACCAAATACTGTTCCTCCACTCGCTTTTGCATCATAGTCTACAAACGTACCTCCCATCAAGTTGCCGGGGTTAAAGGTCAAATATTCTTCACCTCTTACTTCATTATAAAAACGATGTAAAATTCGGCTCATTTCAAAAATGGCTCCAGCTCCCGTATGTTCGCTAAAAACTCCTGAAGAGTGGGCCCGTACTCCTTCCACTTCAACTTTCCATCCTGAGGCTCCCCGGCGGGCAATAGTTGCATTATTAAAACCTGTAGCAGTTTCAAACCCTAATGCTACATCTGATTCTTTTGCTGCTTCAATTAACTCTTTTCTGGAAATGGATAGTGGCTTTCCAGTACTTTCTTCATCTCCTGTAAAGGCAACGGTTATCGTTGATTTATGGAGTAAGTTTAATTTTGAGAGTGCTTTTAAAGCAAATAAAACAATTACGTCACCTCCTTTCATGTCGTTAGCTCCAGGGCCATAGGCCATACTATCATTAATTTGCTCAAAGGCCTGAAAAGGACTGTTCTTTTCAAAAACAGTATCTAAATGGCCAATTAATAGTAATCGCTTTCCTTTAGTTCCCTTAATGGATGCGAATAAATGCCCAGCTCTGTTCATATCTTCGGGCATATCAATCCAATGGGTGTCAAATCCAATGGCATCAAATTCATTTCTGAAAATATCGCCTACTTCTTTAACCCCCTCTAAGTTTAATGTTCCACTATTAATATTGACAACTTTTTCTAAAAAATCGATACTTTCTTTATTTAAGAGGCGAACTTGTTTAATAATTTTTTCCTCTGTTTTAGATAGTTTTTGAGCAAAGCTGAGTTGTGCGATTAGAAAGATGATGCATAATATAGACCAATAGAATTTCATTTTAGAAATTTTTCGTTAATGATTTTACAATTTTATTTTCAGACAAAAATTCTTGTCCTATAACCTTCAAGGTAGTGTATAGTGGTATGGCAATAATCATTCCCATAGGTCCCATCAAAGTTCCTGAAGCAAGAATTACAATAAATATTTCAAGGGGATGAGATTTGACACTGTTGGAAAAAATAAATGGCTGACTAAAAAAATTATCAACTAACTGACCAAAAATAAAACCTAGTAAAACATAAATAGTTTTAGGTAAGATAACACTACTAAACTCTTCTCCAATAAAACTACTCATAGTAAGAAGCATCATTAAAACACCACTAATAATTGGACCTAAATATGGAATTAAGTTTAAAAGCGCACAAAGAAAAGCAATGATAAAAGCGTTTTCAACTTTAAAAATAAGAAGTACACTACTATAAATGATTAATAGAATGGTAATTTGTAGAAGAAGACCTAAAAAGTAACGCGATAATAGTCCTTTTGTTTTTTCAATTGATTTTTCAACTCGATTTGAAATTCGATCATTAACGAGTGCCAAGATGATATTTTTTTGAAGAAAGCTATCTTTAAGAAAAAAGAACAAAATAAAAACAACTGAAAACAGGCCAATGGTAAAACCACCCAAGAGTTCTAATAATTGATTAAGAAGTTCTGGTAGTGCACCAAAGTTAATAGAATGAAATAAATTATCTATAGCAAGTTGTTGTTGCCAAAAGCTATTGTCTAGCTTAAAATAGGCACTAATTTCTGTAAGTAGCGTTGCAACATTTTGTTTTAATTGATCAACATCAAGAAGTGATAAATTTTCTCCCTGATGTATCAGTAAAGGGACGAAAAGAGAGATTAAACTAATTAATGCTCCTAACATAAAAATTAGGGTGAATGAAGTTGCTAAGACAGAATTTAAACGTAACCGGAGCATTAAAAACTGATTAATTGGACGTCCAATAAGACTTGCAATTCCTGCAATTAAACCATAGACCAAAAGGGTTTTAAGTTGCAAAATGAACCAAATGAAAAGACTTATACCTGCTAATTGAAGTATTGCCAATACAATTCCTCTAGAAATTTCTTTAGCATTCATAGGTTAAAGATAGGGAAGTTAGGAATGAGTCTTTTGAAGATGAGCAAGAAAAACAGTATGACAAGCAACAAAACCCGCTGTTTCGGTTCGAAATCGCTGTGGGCCTAATGATACTGGGATTGCTCCTTTAGAAAGTGCCATTTTGATTTCATTAGGACTAAAATCACCTTCAGGCCCAATTAATAAGGCTACCTGATCATGATTTGTTGATTGTTGTAGGAGTAAAGATTTATTTCCTTTTTGACAATGCGCAATAAAGAGCGGATAATAATTTTGATTTAGATACTCTTCTATGGTTATAATTGGGTGAATTAATGGCAAAAAAAACTGATGAGATTGCTTTATAGCAGCAATAGCAATTTTTTCATATCGCTCTCTTTTTACTTCTTTACGCTCTGAATGATTGCAAAGTAAGGGTGTAATTGAAGCGACTCCAAGTTCAGTGAGTTTTTCAATTAACCATTCCATTCTGTTATTGTTTTTTGTAGGTGCAATAGCCAAATGAATACGATGTTCGGGTATTTGATGTTGAATAAAATCAATTTTTTCAGCCTTACTTTTATTAATTGACAATTCAATGATTCGCCCTTTCCATTCTAACCCAAATCCGTTAGTAAATAACACGGTATCTCCTTCTTTTTTTCGAAGTACTTTGGCTAAATGTTTACTTTCTTCTTTTTCAAATTGAAGAATTTGAGTGTCAATGGTAATTGTGGAATCATAAAAGAGAGACATACTAAAATTTTAATCGGGCATTAGACGTGTCAGATAATTTTCCTTTTTTGTTTTGTGTCAATTTAAAATAAGCTGAAATTCCAATCATAGCAGCATTATCTGTGGTATATTTTAAAGGAGGTAAAAAAATATCCCATTGTGTGTTTCTTGCTTTTTGAGTTAATTGTTTTCGTAATTCAGAATTTGCTGCTACTCCTCCTCCTATTACAATTTGATGAAGTCCTTCTTTTGTTGCCGCTTGTTCAATTTTACCTAAAATAATTTGAATTAGAGTGTATTGTAAACTTGCACAAAGGTCATTTAAATGTTCGGATATAAAATTCGGGTTCTTATTTAAGTTCCTTTGTAAGAAGTTTGTAAACGCTGTTTTTATTCCACTATAACTCACTTGATATCCTTCTAATTTGGGTATTGGAAATGAGAAAGCATGTGGATTTCCCTCTTGAGCTAGGCGATCAATATGAGGCCCGGCAGGGTAGGGTAATCCCATACGCTTTCCACATTTGTCAAAGGCTTCGCCTATGGCGTCATCTAAAGTGGTTCCCAAAAGTTCCATCTCAAAATAATCATTTACTTTAATTAATTGAGTATGCCCACCTGATAGTGTTACTCCTAAGAAGGGAAATTTTGGAAAAGGAATTCCTTCTTGGTTAATAAAGTGTACCAATAAATGTCCTTGCATATGATGCACAGGAACTAAAGGTAAGTTTAACGCAAGAGCTAGTGACTTAGCAAATGAGCCCCCAACTAAAAGAGAACCTAAAAGTCCTGGACCTTGGGTATAAGCAATCGCAGTTAGTTGTTTTTTATCGATATTTGCTTCAGCTAAAGCACGTTGCACCACAGGAACAATTTTTGATTGATGTGCCCTAGATGCTAATTCAGGTACTACACCGCCATAAGCTTCGTGTATTGCTTGATTGGCAATGCAATTTGACAAAACAGTTTGATTGTGTAAAACGGCTGCGGCAGTATCATCACAGGACGATTCAATAGCAAGAATATATTCTGATGTTGGCAACATAATTTAGTTAATCACGTTACAAAAATAAACGATTACCATAAAAAAGTGGATTAAAATAATTGGGATCATTTTTAGTGTACTTATAACACTAATTATTGTATTGGGGATTGTATTAAGTTCCTCTTCAATACAAACAAAAATTATTGCTTATTATGCAAATGAATTTAAGGCATTAACCAACCAAAATTTATCTCTCGATAAAATTAATATTCATTGGAATGGAGATGTTGAAATGATAAATTTCTTTTTGGAAGATCACAAAGGTGATACCCTAATTCATATTTCATCATTACAAACCTCCATAATGGATTACCAAAAATGGAAAAATTTAGAATTTGATTTTTCTAAACTAGAAGTTAAAGAGGGCTCAATTCATTTTACAAAATATAAAAATGACTCTCTTAATTCGTTTAATATTTTGATTAAAAAATTGAAGAAAAATCAAAATCCAACTGGTTCTAATATTACAACAAAACGGATTTCATTAACTAATATAAATATTGAATATAAAAATGAAACCGATTCAACCCAAAATATTCATTTTGAAAAAGTTAATCTCATTGCAGATCAAGCCGTATTTAAAAAAAGCACTTTTAACATTGGAATAGATACACTGTATGGAACATCTATTGAACCTTTAGTTAAATCATTTGCTTTGAGGGGTCAATTTGAATATTCCCCAAATCAAATATCTCTAGCAGATGGAATAATAGCATCCAAAAATCAATTCGTTTCTGGAAATTTTGTATTTAAAGGTTCTCAAAATAAATTATCAACTTTTTTAAGTCAAGGAATTGTAGATGCCCAAATTCTGGAAAGCAATATTATTTTATCAGAATTTTTTCCTAATTCCACTTTATTAGTTGATAGCGAACAATTGAATTTTAAAGGAAATATTCAGGGTTCGTTACAAAATTTAAAAATTTCTGAATTACAGATTGAACATCCAATGGTATCAATTATGGGAGAATTGGATATAGAGGCTTTACTCCCTTTTTCTGAAAGTCAATGGAAATTCAATATTTTTCAGGCTAAAATCAAAACTCAAAATCCTCAACTTAAATCGTTTTTAATTCATAGGTTCAATTCTTTTTTTAATCCTAATTCAATTTTATTTTCAGGTGAAATTATTGCTGATAATTCATTAATTAAGGCAAATATAACAGCAATTAATAGCTGGGGTAAATTGAAATTTAATGGACAAATACCAAAAACAGTAATAACATCACCCTCGACCTTAGCTGAAGTCAAATTCTATTTTCAAATGGACGATATTAGACAAGCATCTAATCTCACTAAGGCCAACTTTTTTTGGGGTGGAAATGCTGCCGTAACAATAACTTTACAAAATAAAAAAATAGCTACCTCTGAGTGGAATATTTCTGATGCTTACATTAGATTAAACAACACTCTTTTTTCTCAATTAAACATAAATGGAAAATTTCAAAATCAACAGATTGGAAATACAATCACTATTAACTCACCTCAAATTAAGCTTAAAAGTGATTTTCGTTATAGTTTTTTAAACGATATACCTCGTTTGACCTTAGCAGCCAATATTGAGCATTTTGATTTAAATAGTCTGGAAATAAAAATTGGTTCAAATCGAAAAGATTTTAAAGGAATTTTACTAGTTGATATTGAGGGTAACACATGGGATGATTTTAATGGAAGTATTAAAATATCTGGAGCTAGCTTTACTAATGATGTAAAAGAAGTTGTACTTAATCCGATTACATTGTCCCAAAAAACGATCAAAGGGGAAACCCAAATCGAAATTATCAATACGGATTGTATTGAAGGATTTGCATCTGGTCAGTTTAAAACGACTCAATTACTAGTTTTATTTCAAAATACAATACAACATGCCTATCCATTTTTACCTGAAGTAAATCCTATAGAAAATCAAACGCTAAATTTTAATTTTAAAGTGTATCAAAAACTATTATCTGCCTTATATCCTGATTTAAATATTTCTGAAAATATTACCCTAAAAGGAAGAATAGCTGATGATTTAAGACGTACATTAGTTACTTTAGATGCTCCTTTTTTGCAATGGCAAAAAGCTCAGATGCAAAATGTTCATCTTCAAATTGATACAAATAATCCATTATATAGCACATTTTTAAGTATAGGAAAAGTAGCCTATCAAAAGTACAAAGCAGAATCAATCCATTTAATTAGCACTCAATTAAAGGATACTTTATTTTTTAGATCAGAATTTAATGTATCCGATTCAAAATCTCCTTACGAATTGAACTTTTACCATACTTTAGAAAAAAATGGAAATTCAAATATTGGTATTAAGAGATCAGAACTTTTATTAGGAAAAAATAAATGGATAGTAAATCCAAATAATGATTCAGAGCAAAGAATCACTTATTCTAAAAACAGAAAACAATGGAATGTTGACCAATTTTCCGCTATCTCTGGAGTACAATCAATACAATTTAACGGGAATTACTCAGATCCAACACAATTTAAAATTAACGCCGATATCAGAGGAGTAGTATTGGAAAACTTACTTCCTGAAATACCTAATTTTATACAAATGGGAGTTGCAACAGTTAAGACAAATATTGTTCGTTCAGAAGAGGAAAATAGCTTGAATGTTGAGGCTCAAATAAAAGATTGGAAAGTTAATAATGAAGAACTGGGTGATTTTTCATTTTTTGCTACAGGCAACACTCAATTAAATACCTATGTAATTCAAATGGATCTTCTAGACAGTCTAAAAAGGGGTTTTTCTGGAAATGGTGTATGGCAAGGTAGAGAAACCCCATCTGTAAATATTGACTTAAATTTTAATTCGTTTGAAACCCGTTTTTTATCTGCCTTGGGAAAAGAAAATATTCAAAATATAAGAGGAAAAATTGACGGTACAATAAATCTTTGGGGATCCATCTCAGATTTACGTCATACAGGTTCATTACAAGTTACACAAGCAGGATTTAGAATTCCATATTTAAATGTAGAATATCAAATAAAGGAAACAAATGTTTCATTATTAAATCAAGAATTTAAGTTTAGTAATGTGCTACTATATGAAGAGGATGGGGGTACGAAGGCAAAACTTAATGGTCAATTTAGTCATTCAAATTTTAGGGATTGGTCTACAAATTTGAGTATTTCATCAGAGCGTATGCTTTTATTAAATACAGTACAAAAACCGGAATCTTTGTTTTTTGGAACTGGTTTTTTAAATGGAACAGTACAATTAGATGGTCCTATAAAAAATCTAAAAATTGATGTTTTAGGGGCTACAGACAATGATACGTCGATTAAAATACCATGGGCTGAGGATTATGGACTAACTGACACTTCTTTTATATCTTTCATAGATAAAAATCGAAAGAATTTACAAAAAAATGAAGATGAAAAACTTGAACTTAAGGAGATAAGAGGTCTAGAAATGGAATTCGAGTTAGATGTTACGCCAGAAGCACAAATTGAAATTGTGATAGATCAAGAAACTGGAAGTTATTTAAGCGGAAGAGGAGCTGGAAATCTTTTCATGGAAATCAATACCAATGGAAAATTTAATATGTGGGGTGATTTTATAACTTACAATGGGATTTATAATTTCAAAAACTTAGGTGTTATTGATAAAAAATTTAATGTAAAACCAGGAGGAACAATTGTTTGGGAACAAAACCCTTTAGAAGCTCAAATGAACTTGGAAGCTGTTTATGATGTGCCAGGAGGTGCCAATCCAGCTTTATTATTAGACAATCCTAATTTTAACCGAAATATACCTACAGAAGTATTAATACGTTTACAAGGAAATTTATTAAAACCTGATGATCCAATTTTTGAAATTAATTTTCCTAATACTAGTGGAACTGTTGCTTCGGAAATCAATTATCGATTAGCAGACCCTCAACGTAGTCAACTCCAAGCCATTTCTCTTCTTTCTCAGGGTATTTTTATAAATGAGGTAAGTGTGTCTATGCAAGGGATTACTAACAATTTATATCAAAAAGCATCTGATATTGTCAGTAATTTAATTGGCGAGGAAAATGATAAATTAAAAGTGGGAATTGATTATTTGCAAGGTGATAAAAGTGCATTGTTGGATATTGCTACTGAAGATCGATTAGGATTTACATTATCAACTCAAATAAGTGATCGGATTTTACTCAATGGTAAAATTGGAGTACCTGTAGGAGGGGTAGAGCAAACGTTGATTGTAGGAAATGTTCAAATAGATTTTATTTTAAATGATGAAGGGTCACTGAGAGCCAAAGTTTTTAATAAAGAAAATGAATTTCGTTATATTGGAGATGAGTTAGGCTACACACAGGGGATAGGTTTAAGCTATCAAGTAGACTTTAATACTTTCAAGGAACTTATCAGAAAAATAATCTATCAATCTAACAGGAATACTTCAGGCGCTACAAATTCTAAAAGTATGGCTCCACCCGCTGAATTAATTCAATTTGTGAATAAAAACAAGCCGGAAGAGTGAGCTATAAAAAAAGAACATCCATTCGTCATCTGTAAATATATTGTTTAAATTTGCAGCGAAATCAAATAAATGAATACTACAATAAAGCGAATTGGGGTTTTAACTTCTGGAGGTGATGCCCCAGGGATGAATGCAGCAGTTCGTGCTGTTGTTCGATCTGCTTCCTATTTTAATGTAGAATGTATTGCAATTTATCAAGGATATCAAGGCTTAATAGATGATAAAACCAAGGTGATGAACGCTAGAAGCGTAAATAACATCATTAACAAGGGGGGAACCATTTTAAAATCCGCACGTTGTCTTGAATTTAGAACCAAGGAGGGCCGAAAACAAGCGTTTGAAACAATTAAGAAACATGAAATTGATGGCTTGGTTGTCATTGGAGGTGATGGCTCATTTACAGGAGCAATGATTTTCCAATCAGAATTTAAAATACCCGTTATTGGTATTCCCGGTACTATTGACAACGATATATTTGGTACTTCTCATACCATTGGCTATGATACAGCCCTAAATACAGTTATTGATGCAATAGATAAAATTCGAGATACCGCCATATCACATAATCGACTCTTTTTTGTTGAAGTTATGGGAAGAGATGCGGGTCATATAGCATTGAATGCAGGAATTGGTGCTGGTGCCGAAGAAGTTCTTATTCCTGAAGAAAATTTAGGGTTAGAACGTCTTTTGGAGTCACTTCAGCGTAGTAAAAAATCTGGAAAATCTTCTAGTATAGTAGTTATTGCTGAAGGCGACAAAAGTGGTAAAAACGTTTTTCAAATTGCTGAGCATATTGAGAAGAATTTACCATATTACGAGGTACGAGTTTCTGTTTTAGGACATATGCAACGGGGAGGAAGTCCCAGTTGTTTTGACCGTGTGTTGGCTTCTAGAATGGGGGTTTTTGCTGTTGAGTCTTTGCTTAATGGATCATCAAATGTAATGGTAGGTCTTGATAATGGTGAAATGATTCTTACCCCATTAGAAAAAGCAATAAAGACAAAATCTGAAATCAATAAAAATTTAATTAGGGTATCTGATATACTCTCCGTTTAATACTAAAATCAAAAAAATAATGGCATTACGATTAGGAATCAATGGATTTGGACGTATTGGACGATTAGTATTTCGTTCGGCAATGAAACAAAACGATGTAGAAATAGTAGGGATTAATGATTTATTAGAAATCGATCATTTGGCCTACCTTTTAAAGTACGATTCAGTTCATGGCGCTTATAACGGTTCAGTTGAGGTGAATGGTAATAACTTAATTGTTGATGGAAAAACCATTCGGATTACGGCTGAACGTGATCCAGCTGCCATTGGTTGGGGAAGTGTAAATACCGATGTTGTAGCAGAATGTACAGGAATTTTTACCACATTAGAAAAAGCACAAGCGCACATCAATGGCGGTGCTAAAAAAGTAGTTATTTCTGCTCCTTCTGCAGACGCTCCAATGTTTGTAATGGGTGTAAATCATACTACGGCAAAAGCCAATCAAACAATAGTTTCTAACGCCTCTTGTACAACCAACTGTTTAGCGCCTATCGCAAAAGTGCTACACGATCACTTTGGCATTGAGGAGGGTTTAATGACCACGGTTCATGCTACAACAGCTACACAATTCACTGTTGACGGTCCGTCTAAAAAAGATTTTAGAGGGGGAAGAAGCGCCCTGATCAATATTATACCAGCTGCAACGGGTGCGGCAAAAGCGGTAACCAAAGTTATTCCTTCATTAGTAGGAAAATTGACCGGTATGGCATTTCGTGTTCCAACAGCTAATGTTTCTGTGGTAGATTTAACAGTGCGCTTAAGCAAAGACACTTCTTATGAAGAAATCAAAAAAGTGATGCGTGAACATGCTCAAGGCGATATGAAAAATATATTGGGATACACAGATGAAATGGTTGTTTCACAAGATTTTGTGGGCGATATCCGCACTTCAATATTTGATGCCGATGCAGGTATGGAACTCAATTCGCGTTTCTTTAAAGTCGTTTCTTGGTATGACAACGAATGCGGATACTCTAACAAACTGATTGACTTAGCGAAACACATTAACCAACTTTAATAGCGGATTAAATGATTTTAGTTGTTGATAGTGGCTCTACAAAAACCGATTGGATTGCTGTTGATGCCAAAGGAGAAACTTTGTTTGCCACACAAACATTAGGTTTAAACCCCCAAGTTTTATCCAGCGCAATTTTAAAAGAAAGAATCATTAACAATTTTGATTTATTTCAAAATCGTAAAGCAGTAACACATTTGTTTTTTTATGGGGCAGGATGCGGAGTAAAATCACCTCAGGAACGCATCATTAAAGTATTTGAAGAAATTTTTATCAATGCAGAGCTTATTGTCAAGGAAGATACCTATGCTGCGGTTTATGCAGCCTCCTCTCCGGGCGAAAAATCAATTGTTTGCATTTTAGGGACAGGTTCAAATTGCACCTATTACGACGGTAATAAAGTAGAACAACGTGTTACCTCGTTAGGTTATGTTTTAATGGACGAAGCCAGTGGTAATTTTTTTGGAAAACAACTGATCAGAAGTTATTACTTTAATCTTATGCCCAAACCACTATCACTTCAATTTGAACAAGAATTCGATCTTTCTGCGGATACGATCAAAGAAAATATTTACCGAAGGGAAAATCCGAATTCCTATCTCGCTACTTTTTCTAAATTTTTGATTCAACATAAGCAAGAACCTGTTTTTCAGAACATTATTGCCAATGGTTTGGAACGTTTCATCAATCATCAAATCCTTCAATTTGATAATGCAAAAGAAGTTCCCATTCACTTTATTGGTTCAATTGCTCATTTTTTGAGTGATGAAATCGAAAAAGCATTGTCATTAAAAGGATTGCGAATGGGTAAAATTGTTCAACGTCCTATTGATGAACTCGTAAAATTTCACAAACACCAGATTGAAATGGGGACGTAGTCTCTTAATTTACGGCAATCATTGAAATTTCAACTCGTACTGATTTTGGAAGTGTCTTAACCGCAACGGTTTCTCGTGCCGGTGCTTTGTCGTTATCAAAATAACGTCCATACATTTCATTTACCTCTCCAAAATTGTCCATATCGTCCAAGAAGATAGTTGTTTTTACCACATTTTCGAAATTCATTCCTGCAGCCTCTAAAATGGCTGCTAAGTTTTTCATAACCAATTCCGTTTCTTCTTTGATACTGCCTTTAAACAATTCCATTGTTTTGGCTATCAGCGGAATTTGACCTGAGACATATAAAGTATCACCTACTTTTACAGCTTGATTGTATGGACCTATTGGTGCTGGAGCATTCAGCGTATTTATAATTTCTCTTTTCATGTTGCTCATATTTTTTAATGGTGTTTTGGATGAAATATTTATCAATAAAAAGGTTTAAAATATTGTATATTTTGTTTCTAAAAG
>JALRBW010000005.1 GCA_023257625.1 Flavobacteriaceae bacterium
CACTAAGTAAAATTGTGGAAACTCCCATTCTTCCGCTACTTATAGCTGCTGCTGTTCCTGCTGTTCCCCCACCAATAACTAATATATCTGTTTTAATATTTGATGAAGATGAACATGAAAAAATACTTCCGAATAAGAGGAAAAAAATGACCCCTTTTAAAATTATGCATGATCCATTTCTATATTCCTCCATGATTCCCCTTTTATTTAATCTCTAGTTGCGAAAATTTTAATTAAATCATTATTTCTACCAATAAGTAAGTGAGGCTTTTGATCAATTTTAATAGGAACAATATCACGTACTTCACCTTCTATTTGAAGTCCACTTTTAGCATAGGTAACTACCTCAAAGGTTCCATCGCCTTTTCCTTTTAAAAATTCACCTTTTGATGCATCAAATCTTCCAAAACGCGCACGTGTCCCAAATAAATTTCCACCTACTATAAGATCTTGTTTACCATCTTGATCAGCATCAAGTACAGCGATACCATAAAGGGGTGCCATTTGAATAGAAGTAGGCAAACTACTCCATTCAAATTCATCATTCCCCATATTTAACAGTATTGAAGAAGCGAAAGTATTTACTTCTATTTTCTGGGCTTCACGAAGTTGATTATCATTCAAAATATTTTTTAGTGGTTCAGAAGCATAGGATGCATATGAAACATATTTAGATTTTAGAGAACTAATTTGGCTCAACAAATCATCTTTTGACCAGTAGGGATAGTATTCATTATTTTGTATGATACACAAAATAGGATCAATTGAACCATTATTATCAAAATCATCATAAAACAATGTTAAGGGGGGTTTAAGTTGACTGTTCAACCCATAGTTTGCAATTGCAAAATCAGGTAGACCATCTGAATTAAAATCTCCTTTGACTATTCGATTCCAAAATCCTTTTTGACTTTTAAGCTTCTCGTTAACACTTTCTTTAAACCCGGTAGAGGTATTGTAAAAAATTCTTGGAGACATCCACTCACCCACTACAATTAAATCGTTTTGATGATCACCATCTACATCAGCCCAAACTGCATCTGTTACATTACCTAATTGATTATGATCAGGTAAAATATTTTGATTATTAGAAAAATATCCTTTCCCGTCGTTTATAAGTAAAATACTTTCGTCACTTTCAGGAAATTTACCAGGAACTAAACGCGTACCAATAAATAAATCTAGATCACCATCCGAATCAATATCGTTTGCCACAACACAGGAACCACTTTTCGAAATTACGGGCAACTGATCATTTTTACGTTTGAATTTTCCTTTCTCATTAATGTAAAGAGCGTCTCGGAGCAATTCTCCTTGGTTTTCATTACCCCCATTCACCACATATAAATCAAGGTCGCCATCGCCATCAGCATCAAAAAAAAGAGAGGCAACTTCCTCAGCTTCAGTTTGAAAAAGAAAATCTTCTTGATCAGATTGTGTAAACGAACCTTTTGTATTTTGAATCCATAAACTCCCGGGACTATTTTTTGCGCCTACCAAATAAAAATCGTCTCTTCCATCTTGGTTCACATCTGCAACACTAATTCTAGGACCCTGAGTGGATTGAAAATGAAGCATTAACCGTTCTCTTTTAAAGTCTACAAAATCATTTTCAATATGATTGATTTTATACAAATCAGTAATTTTTACCTCTTTAAATAAAGGAGTTTCATTATTTAATTTAACTTCATGTTTTGAACTTTTCTTATAAAAAGTATTGATTTCGTTACTTGTTATTTGAGTTTCTTTTTGAAAAGTTCCATCAGGCCATAAAATATGAATAGAATCCACCATATTATTCTTTCCTAATCCAAAATGCAATCTTCTTCCAACAGATGATTGGAATCCCCTAGTAGGTTGCATAATTTGTATTACTTGTAAGCTATCAGCAAAAACTTTAACTGATGCACCAATGCCTTCACGATTTTTGGTTAGTGTATCCTGTAATATAATTTGAATAAAATTTGACGACTTCTTTTCAGCATTATTTCGATAAATAAAGGCAGGAGAATCAATGTTATTTACAATTAAATCCAAATCTCCATCATTATCTAAATCAGAATAGGCAGCCCCATTTGAAAGTGTTTTTTGGTCGAAACCCCAAGTAGAATTCATTTTTTCAAAGGTAAGTCCGCCTAAATTTTTATACATGTAATTTTCTTCTACCGTTGAAGGAATTTTTTCAATTAAATCTTGTAAGGCAATTTCTTGACGATTTTTCATTTCATCCATACGCTGTTGAACAGCATAACTAACAAAATCCATATTAGTGTAATCTTTTTTATACCCATTAGTAATAAAAAGATCTTTAAATCCGTCGTTATCAAAATCTGCAAATAGGGGCGCCCAACTCCAATCTGTATTTGAAACTCCAGCCAATTGACCAATTTCAGTAAAAAATTTACCTCCTTGATTTAACTGTAACATATTTCTCATGGATTGAAAATAAAATCCAGTTTGGTTTAACTGTTGAAATTTTTCATAATTATCTGGTCCTAGAACCATTTTTTGACGTTCATCTCCTTCGGGTAACATGTCAAGAGTAAACAGGTCTATGTACCCGTCATTATTAATATCTGCAGCATCAGAGCCCATAGAAAACATCGAGGTATGTGTCATGTAATCTTCTAACTGATCTGAAAAGGTACCATCTTGATTATTAATATAAAGGTAATCTTGTTCATTATAATCATTAGATATATATATGTCGGGCCACTGATCATTATTAAAATCACCCATTGCGATACCCAGCCCAAAACCAAGTACATTATTTTTAATACCGGCTCTATTTGTTCTGTCCAAAAATATTCCTTCTACATTTTCATAAAGTTTATCTCCATAATTAGGATTATTTTTTTCTTTTAGCTTCCCTGTTAATCGATCAAAACCTGCATACTCTTGAACAGAATGATTTAATACATATAAATCAAGATCATTATCCCTGTCATAGTCAAAAAATAAAGCTTGTGTAGTATAACCAGTATCCGTTATTCCATATAAAGCTGCACTTTCAGTAAAAGTTAAATCTCCATTATTGATAAAAAGTAAATTCCTTCTGTAATTAGGATTTTCAGCAGCAGATCGACAAACAAAAATATCTAGAAAACCATCTGAATTAACATCCACCATGGTCGTTCCCGTATTCCATAATCCAGGCGCATTTACACCTGCCCTTTCAGCAATTTCTTTAAACTTAAAATTGCCCTGGTTTATATACAATCTACTGGCCACCATATTCCCCGTAAAATAAAGATCTTCTAAACCATCATTATTTACATCACCAACCGATACACCCCCTCCATTGTAGAGATATCCATATTGTAGTACATTAAAATCCTTTGTTTCTTTAAGTATATTTTTAAATTTAATATTTGTTTGATTTTGACTTAGTAATGTGAAAAGTTTTTCATCATTTTCACATCCAAGTTCTATTAGTATTATCAAAATCAAAAAGGCGTATTTAAAAAGGTTCAAATCATGCCAAATTTTCATATTAATTTTTCGAATTGAGTGACTCAAATTATAATTATAAATTTAAAAAAAAAGAGGGTGATAACACCCTCTTTTAATTTCAAGTATTTATGGTTTATTTTTTATTCCACCACAATTTAGTGCTATTTTTATCACTTCCTCCTAGTTCAGAAGATGAAATAGCCGCTTTAACAGCTTCTCCGTTGGTGGTAAATTCACTTGATGTATAGATCATACGCGCAGGTATTTTATCTTTTGGTACATCAGGATTATCAGAAGCTGCTCTTGGGTATTGACGAGGATATCCTGTTCTTCTAGCTTCAGCCCATGCTTCCCAACCATTTGGAAATAATGCAAGCCACTTTTGCGTAATAATTTGCTCAAGGGCAATTTCGTTATTTGACTCATTAAATTTGACTGGGATAGAACTAACCGCAGGAGTTGTACCTCCATCAAAACTCACAGGAGTTTTTAAACTACTTGTATACGCAGCAATATCTGCATCAGAAGCTCCTGTTCTTTCTTTCATAGAAACTTTGATGCCAGACTCATAATAACTCTTTGCAGAACCACCTACATTATACCCAGCAAGTGCCGCCTCTGCAAGTAAGAAATGTACTTCAGATGCTCTTAATACATCAATCGGAGGATTCTTTCCACCTTTTGCAACGTCTCTGTAGAATACATTAACATCAGAATGACCTGCATTTTGAGAAGTCCCTAAAGTTACTTTAGTTTGTCCATTTTGAAGCCCTTCATAAGGTATACCATCTCCATCAGAATCACCCGCTGCAGCTGGATCAAAATAAACTTGCATTCTCGGATCTCCATATCCTTTAAGGATACTTTCCATAGTAGCACTCATTCTAAATTCACCCCAATCAGTAATGGTTTCTAGAGGATTTCTGTTTGTACCGTCTGTACTTACAGTTGCATTATCTGAAGGATCTGTAATTAAAGCTCCAGAAGAAAATGCTTTCTCAGCTTGTGTTTTAGAAAGTGAAGGGTTTACATATTTAACGCGCATAGCTAAACGAAGACGTAAACTTTCTGCAAGTTTTCTCCACTTTGATGCATTACCACCATACATTCTGTCAGAACCAGCAAACGAACTTCCACCAGCGCTTAACGCAGATGATGCTTCATCAAGTGTAGTGAAAAAGTTTTGGTAAATATCGGATTGTAAGTCATAAGGTACAGACAATTCTTCATTCCCATATTGAGAATAAGGAATTGGACCCCAATAATCTGTGATTCTATGGTATCCGTTTACACGTACAACTTTTGCCATAGCCTCACCTATGGTGTTGCCTGATTCTCGAGCAAGATCTTCTACTAATTTAATCTGAGGAGCAGAGATTCCATAAAATGAACCCCATGCTAAATCTGCCCAACGACCCACTTGAGTAAATCGGTCAGAGTCAAAACCTACAGCAGTGGTTGCATAATATCCTGCCCATAAATCTGAAAATAAACTCTGAGAAATTTGAAAACGCCAATGTAATCCCATCATGGAAGTATATTGAGCTTGTGCAAAAGCTTGGCCTTGTAGGACCTGACTTTCAGCCAATTTCCCAGTACTTAAAGAAAGAGGATTTGTGTTAATTTCCTCAAAATCTTCTGTACAACCCACTAATACAATTAGTGAGACAAATAATATAAATTTACTAAATAAATATTTCATGTTTAACATCTTTTTTTGTTTAAAATCCTAATTTTAAATTTAATCCTATACTTCTTGTAGTGGGTAAAGAGAAAGCCTCATACCCGTCATTCGCGGTCGCCGTTCCATGGATTGCTTCAGGATCAATACTTGCATTGTTTGAAAGGAAAAATAAATTTCGACCAACTAATGAAAGTTTAACATTTTCAAATGGAGTATTTTGAAGACTACTTTGTCCAAAACCATAACTTAAGCTCATTTCTCTAAGTCTTATGTTGGAAGCATCTTCTACAAAAGCTTCACCAGCAGGGGAGTTTCTTCCTCCTATACTGGTCCAAAAGGTCTCAGGATCAACTGCTGTAGGTGAACTTGCTGGAGTTTCATTTGTATACACATCAGTACCAAATCGAATTCCACCCTGTCTTCCAATAGCTGTTTCAGCTAGTAAACCGTCAGAAGCTAAAATTGTTTTTGTAAAAGATACAACCTCACCACCTTGACGAATATCTATTAAGAATCTGAAATTAAAGTTTTTATAGCTAAAGGAGTTTAAAATCCCTCCTAACCAATCTGGGTTAAAGTTACCAATGTTTACACTTTGACCTGAAGTAATAACAGGAGTACCGTTGGCATTCATTAAAACTCTACCTTGTGCATCTCTTTCAAATCCTCTAGAATAAATACTTCCCCAGGGCAAGCCAACATCTAACTGATAACGTCTCATAAAGTCACCGCCATAAGATAAAGACTCTAGTCCTTCAGCAAGACGAATTACTTCACTTCTATTGGCTGCATAATTAAAGGTAACATCCCACTTTAAATCTGTGTTAGTTAATAACCCAACTGAAAGTACAGCTTCGATTCCTTCGTTTTGAATATCCCCTCCATTAATAAATTTAGAGGTAACTCCAGAAGCTTGAGGTACATCTTGTCTAAACAACTGATCAATACTATTAGACTTGTAATATGTAAAATCTAAGTTTACACGTTGATTGAAAAAAGTTGTATCAAAACCAAGCTCTAAAGAAGTCGTTTTTTCTGGACGTAAATCAGATGCTGGTGCTGTGGTTTGTAATGAAATAAAACCACCTGATTCCAAATTTGCTAATCTTTCTAAGCTATATGGATTGGTATCATTACCTACCTCAGCAAGTGAACCTCTTAATTTGAAGAAATCGATGAAAGAAGGCATTGTTATAAAATCTGATAAAATGGCACTTAAACCTGCAGAATAGTAATCATATCTATTATTTTCAACAGGAAGAGTTGAACTCCAGTCTGAACGATAGGTTAAATCCACAAAAAGTGCATTTTTATATCCTAAATTTCCAAATCCATATAAGGAGTTCACCTCACGTTCAGAAATAAATTGAGACGCTGTTAAATTTTGAGCATTGGATAGTGCAAAAATATTTGGTGCATTTAATCCACCATTATTTGTATTTACCCCTTTAGATTTATTTACACGATTATTACCTCCAATATTCAAGTTAAGAGAAAGGTTATCACTCAAATCTTTATCATATGTTAATAAGAAATCATTATTCCATTCTAATGATCTAGAATTTGATGTTTGATAATTTCCGTTATCTGCGATGATGTAAGAATCATTGTAAAATCTGCTTTCTCGAGTAAAGTTGGTGTTATCAATTGAAGAACGTACCAAAAGACTCAAATCATCATTAATTTGATAGGTTAAAGAAGTATACCCTAAAACACGATCAGTCAAAACTTCATTTAAGTTTCTATTAATTGTCCAATAGGGGTTTGCACCACCATTATCTCTAGGTTTCCAATAATTCTGTTTCACGTTACCTGAACTATCTACAAATTCAAATACTTCAGCATCTTGAGTTCGGATGTTTCTAGGCAAACGATATGCATGTCTTAAAGGGTTATCAAATGATTCCCATTGCGCAAGTTGGTTGTCAATTGTCGATTTAATATAATTGACTCTTGAGCTTAATTTTAACTTACCATCCAGCATATTGTTATCAATTTTCAAATTAATATTATGCCGTTCAAGTTCGTTCCCAGGTACAATACCAGTTCTTATATCGTTAGTATAACCAAAATAGGTCGTCATTTTTTCAGAACCAGAAGTAACAGAAATATTGTTAGCCAAACTCATACCAGTGTTGAAAAAATCCATCACATTATCAGGATTAGCTTGATATGGAATACTTCCCGAAATATCTGGACTAAATGACCAATGTGCTTGTGATCCTCCTAATTTAGGCCCCCATGAATCTGTAGAAAAAGAAGAAAAAACTCCACCACTTCCTTGACCATATTCATTTTGATAGTCAAATAAAATATTAGGAGTTTCCATAGTAAGGGTTGAATTTACATTCACCGAAAAAGAACCTGCCTGACCTGATTTTGTGGTAATAATGATGGCCCCGTTATTTGCTCGAGCTCCATAAATTGCAGCAGCATTTGATCCTCTTAACACACTGATAGAAGCAATGTCATCTGGACTTAAATCTGTGATGTCACCACCTAAAGGCACACCGTCTACAATATATAAAGGTTGGCTACTTCCAGCAATTGAACGGTTCCCTCTTAAAACTACTTTAGATGCAGAAGATACCCCTTGGCTTGTGGTTTGAATTGAGATACCTGCAACTTTCCCTTGTAAACTGTTTACAAGGTTTCCGTTTGGTCTTGATTCATCAATACCTTCACTATCAACATTTTGTGTAGCATACGTCAGTTCTCTTTTTTGTCTTTTAATACCTAAGGAGGTAACCACAACCTCATCTAAGGCATTTCCTGATTGCAGAGCAACATTGTAAGAAGAAGAATTACTCACTGTAATTTCTTGGGTTGCATACCCTACAAAACTGATAATAAGTGTTTGACCGTCTTCTGCAGAAATGGTATAATTACCATCAAAGTCAGTAGTGGTTCCACTGTTCGTTTCTTGAACAATAACAGTAGCACCTGGGAGAGGAACTCCTTGGTCATCTGTAACCGTTCCTGAAACATTTCTTTGTTGACTAAAAACAAAACCTGTACTTAGTAGAATTAAGCATAGGAATGTTTTAGCTTTCGAAACTATTCTCATATTTATATAATTTATTTGGTTTATTACTTAAAATTACGCAATAAAGACAATGTACTTAGCAATTAGAGCTACTGCATTTATACTGCAACTTTTAAAAAGTGTTTAAAAATTCATTTAAATCCTGTCCTTTTTGAAGATTTAAAAGTTTACTTAATCTATATCTTTGACTTTCTACTGTTCTCAATGAGATACCACAAATCTTTGCAATTTGATTGTTTGATTGATTCATTTTAATGTAGGCTGCGAGTCTAATGTATGTATTACTTAAACCAAATTTAGTTTTAAGATTTTTAGAAAATTCAGGATAAATTTCACTAAATAATTTATCGAATTCACTATAATATTTTTCGCTGTTTATCATTGAATTGATCTCTCTTTTAATCTCACCTAACTCTCTTTTATTTAAATCTTGAGAATCTATATTTTGGTTTAATTTTTTGAGATGTTCATTTCTCTGAACAATAAAATTAGTTTTACTTAACAATTCCCTTTTTTTGTAATTAAGTTCACTATTTATTTTCTCTTTTTCTAAAATTAATTTTGAATTTTTAACTCTTACATATTTGAAACTAAAATACAATATGCTTGAAGTAAGGGCCAGTAACAATATTATAATAATAGAAATATAAATAGTTCTCCATAAATTATTTTCTTTTAATTCAAATTCCTTTTGTTTTTTTCTAATCAAAAGTTTTGTGTCAAGACTTAATAAATTTGATTTTTGAATTTCTAAATTCTTTTGGTTGGTAAGATTTATTATGGCATTTTTAGCTTCTATTAACTGTTGAGTTTGATTTTGTTTTGTAAATTTTTCAGCTAATAATTCATTGAACCTAATTTTTTTATCAATATCTATTTTTAAATAGATTTTTTCGACTTTAGATAAATAGAATTCTGTATTTTTTAAATCACCTATTTCTAAATAAGTTTCTGAAATTTTATGAATAATATTAATATTATCATTAAAGTTTTCATTTTCTATTTTTTTTAATATTTCTTCAGAAAACAAAAGGTAGTCTAAAGCTTTTTTAAATTCTCTTTTATTTAGAAAATAGGTTCCTAAAATTTCCTGAATGTAAGAATAATATAGGGCCAATTCTTCGCTAAATTGTTCTTGCTGTGTGTTTTGAGCATATAAATTTTTGGCTTTTTCAAAATACTCAATTCCCATTTCAAAATTGTTGTTTTGAAATTCAAATGACATTAATGAAAAATAAGAATACATAATATCTGATGCTTTGCCAACTATTAATCTCCTTTCTAAAATTTGATTTAGATAAGATTTGGCTATTTCTAAATTTCCTTTTTCAATTTCAATTAATGCTAAATTATTTTGTGCTGTATTCAATCCATAATTTTTTTGTTCTAGACTTTCATTATGATAATTTTGAAATATTTCTAACGCCTCTAAAAAATAAGCTTTTGCACTTTCAAGATTATTAGTCTTAAAATGAATATTTCCAATATTAATCAATACCCATCCAGGTTCAATACCTTGTATTAGACTACTATTCTCTAATGAAATTTCGTCATATATATCTATAGACCTTGTTAAGAATTCTACGGCTTCTGGATAAAGGTTAAGTTTATTAAAAATTTCTCCTAACTGGTAATAATACTCAAATTCAATTTTTTTATTTTCATTTGAATTTAAACTTTCAATCCCTGCTAAACCAAATAGTACTGCTTTTTCAGGGTTAAAAAGCTTATAACTAATTACTGAATCTAAAAATGAATTTTTAGACTGTGCACTTATATTGAAAAAAGAAAAAAGGAATATTATTAGTAACCTGAGTTTCATATTTAAATTTATAGAATTATGTTAATAATACAATGATTTATAAAACATATTAATTCACTTTTTAAAGTGAAATTCTTACACCTCTATTTACCTACCCATATACAATTGATTTATAAGCTTTATATAATAAAGCTATATATTTTAAAAATCAATAAATGTTTATTTTAATAAAATTGTCTGATAATTATACGCTATGGATTAAGATTTTATAAATATGCTGTACTATTTTTAAAACAAAAGTTTATTTGAAGTTTAAATATTTTAATTTAGGTAAAATAAACCCCGCATTATGTATTCAAAAAACAAAATTCTTATAATTCTTTGGGTTCACCTGTTTGCATTTTCTTATAGTCAACAAAGTGAAAATTTAAAGCATAAAATAACGATCCCTACTTATTCATTTGGCGATCCAAACCCACTACCTGCATTTGTATACAATCCAAAAAATCTGCTGTGATACCAGCTTCAAAAGTAAAATTTATCTATGATGTCTCAGGAGCGGGTGATACCGTCATTGCGTCAATTGCCTTTGGGTTAATTGCGCAATTTAACCTTCATGATGTAATTCGTCTGGAAAATGAACATATAACCATAGAGGTGCTTCCCGGTATAGGAGGAAAAGTATGGGGTGCTACTGACAAAAGCAATAATAATGAATTTATATATAAAAATGAGGTGTTAAAATTTAGAAATATTGCGATGC
>JALRBW010000017.1 GCA_023257625.1 Flavobacteriaceae bacterium
TAACTCTGATGGTAATGCATCATAAAGTTGATCAGCAATAGCTTCTATATTTTCCTTTTCAGAGATATAAATTTCATAACCCCCAATTTGGTTGCTTGTCCAACCCTTTAATCCTTGTACCTGAATAAGACTTCCGTAAACTAAATTTTCATCAATATCTGGAAAACCAGAAGCATAAATTCCCTGAACTGTAAATCGGCGACGTTTCGGATTTTCTGGATTTGATTCACTTTGAAAATAGGCATCAACACGGTCACCTACTTTTAAATTAAGTCTTCTAGAATGAACATTCGACACTAAAATTCCTTCATTATTGGGTGCTCTAAAATCAGGAAAATTTCCTTCAATTAAAAAATCATTTAGAAGTGTAGGCTCTACTTCCGCAGAAACCCCCTTAAATAAAATCCCTTCAAAATTTTCATCAGATTTCAGCATGCCTGCCATTGTTGCAAATGCATGAAAGTTAGAAATTCCCTTCTTGGATTGCAATAAAGTTCGAACTTCTTGTTGGTCTTCAATAGGAAGTAAAGACAGCTGAGATTCATCATTTTCAAAAAGGGTAACAACGATATGTCCATTGAAAATACTCGTCTTTTTACGAATTTCTGATTGCAATCCTTTACTTGTTGAAACCGCAATTAATACAGCTGCTATTCCTATTGAAACTGCTAACGTAGCAATTTTAGTTATTTGAGCAGAAACCGTACTTTTATACTGTTTATGCTGTTGCATTTTACGCGCAAAAAACCAGGCTGTATTCAATGAAAAAATCAATTTATTCTTTACAAATCAAAAGTACATTTTTATTTTGGCTTCTTCTTTTCCCCCTATTTAGTTCTTTAAGCCAACAAAAAGTACTCCCAGGTGCCAATTCACTTGAACTTCATTTGGATCTTTTTAAAAACAAATCTATTGGGGTTATAGCTCACCAAGCCAGCCTTGTAACTTCAGAAAAGGACACTGTTCACCTTGTTGATTTTATGTTGAAAAAGGAGCTGAACCTAAAGCGAGTTTTTGCTCCGGAACATGGTTTTCGAGGAACTGCAGATGCTGGTGAAAAAATTGATGACCAAAAAGATCTTAAAACTCAACTTCCTATTATTTCACTTTATGGTAGTAACCGTAAACCTACTCAAGAACAGCTTCAAGATATAGAGCTGATGGTATTTGATCTTCAAGACGTTGGCGTTCGCTTTTACACCTATCTTTCTACCCTCCATTACGTAATGGAAGCCTGTGCTGAAAATAATATTCCCCTGATTGTATTGGATCGCCCCAATCCAAATGCACATTATATTGATGGTCCCGTTTTAGAAAAAGAATTTAGCAGCTTTGTGGGTATGCATCCCGTCCCTATAGTATATGGAATGACTATTGGTGAATATGCTCAAATGATTAATGGTGAAGGTTGGCTTTCTGAAAATAATACTTGTGAACTCACCGTAATTCCCATTTTAAATTATACACATCAAACGGCCTATGAACTACCTGAACGCCCCTCACCCAACCTCCCTAATGCCCAATCTATAGCTTTGTATCCTAGTTTGTGTTTATTAGAACCCACTGTGTTTAGCGTTGGCCGTGGCACTTCAATGCAATTTCAACTTTATGGTCATCCAAAATACAGCAAACACTCATTTGAATTTACACCCGTTCCAAATTTTGGATCAAAAAGCCCAAAACATAAAGGCGAAGTATGCTATGGTGTAGATTTAACCTCAACCCCTCACCCCAATCAAATTGAACTTCGATGGCTTATGGACGCCTACGTTCAATTTCCTGATAAAGAATCATTTTTTTTAACTGGATTTGAACGAATAAGCGGCACAGGAGCCTTGCGCAAACAAATTCAAGAAGGACTAAGCGAAGAAGCTATTAGAGCCAGCTGGGAGACTCAACTAGACACATTTCGATTAATTCGAAAAAAGTATTTGATTTACCCTTAAGGAATATTCAAATATTTGT
>JALRBW010000063.1 GCA_023257625.1 Flavobacteriaceae bacterium
CAGTATTTTATATTAAAGACGCTCGAGTAACTACTGCTGGTCAACTTATTGGTGATGAGTCTGAAGGGATTGACTATTACTTTAAGATCAGAAAAGCTAAAATTGTTCCCGGAGGAAAAATAATTTCAGGTTTTTCTAATATGTTTATAGCCGATGTGCCTACTCCTGTTGCAGTTCCTTTTGCTTTTTTCCCATCTTCACAATCTCAGGAATCAGGATTTATTATTCCTTCAATAGGTGAAAGCAATTTAAGGGGGTATTATGTCCAAAATGGAGGGTATTATTTTGCTATTTCCGAGTATATAGATGCCTCAATGATAGTAGATTATTATACCAATGGCAGCTATGGATTACGTGCAGACTCCCAGTACAATAAACGTTATAAATTTAGAGGTAATTTTAGTTTGCGCTATGAGAATTTAATTAATGAGTCAAAAGGACTGCCTGATTATTCAAAGTCGACTGTTTTCAACATTCGATGGTCTCATAGTAAGGACCCTAAATCTAGTCCAAACTCCACTTTTTCAGCTTCTGTAAATTTTGGAAGTAGTGATTATTTTCGACAATCCGTAAATCAACTCAATTCCCCAAATTTTTTAAATAATAATTTAAGTTCATCTATTTCCTATTCTAAAGCGTTTCCTGAATACCCTAGAGTAAATATTTCATTAACCACTGCGCTTTCTCAAAATTCGCAATCAAAGTCGGTAAATTTAACTCTTCCCACATTTCAAGCCACAATGGAACGTATCTATCCATTTGCTCCAAAAATTGGAGCTAAAAAAGGATTTTTTCAAAACATTAATTTTCAATACGCTGGTCGAGCTGAAAATCGAATCATCACGACAGAGGATGCACTTTTTGGTCCTAAAATGTTTGATAATGCAAAATCAGGAATGAAACATTCTATTCCGATAAGTACCAACTTTAAATTATTAAAATATTTAAGCTTGTCTACTAGTGCGAATTATGAAGAAGTTTGGACTCAAAATACAATCCGTTTTTCTGATTACGATGCAGTAAGTCAAAAGGCAATAAAAGACACCATAAGCAAAATAGGAACTTTTAGACAATACAACCTAAGTGCTTCACTTGGAACTACAATTTACGGTACTTTTAATTTTGGTGATGATAAAAAAATTCAATCCATAAGACATACAATACGCCCAGCAATTAGCTACACCAACCAACCAAGTTTTGAACAATATTACGATACCTATATTATTGATGCAAATGGTAATACTGCTGAATACACACGATATCAAAATAGTTTATTTGGAGTGCCTTCTAGATCACTTGCCAATAATATGGGTATAAATATTGGTAATAATTTTGAGGCTAAAGTTACCGACAAAGACTCTACCGCGACAGGACCCAAAAAAGTGGTGCTACTTAACAACCTTAATATTTCAACTAGTCACAATTTTGCTGCTGATTCTCTACGTTGGAGTCCTGTTCGAATGTCTACGGGATTGTCTCTGCTACAAGGAAAAATGAGCGTAAATATGGGGGCTACTTTTGATCCTTATGCTTTGGATGAAAAAAACATCAGAATCAACACCTATAACATTTTAAATGGCGGCGCACTGCTAAGAATGACAAGCGCTAATGTTAATATGAATTATTCCTTTTCAAGCACACAATTTGAGGGTGAAGATGATTTAGACGCTCGAAACCGAAGGGAGGCTTCCTCAAGTGGTGGACGTGACGATGATCTTTTTGGTGTTGCTGAAGATTTCACAGATCGACGCATGAATGATTCACAGAGTGATGAACCCGTTCCTCAATACCCAAGTTATGCATCAAAAATTCCATGGAATTTGAAACTTGCATATTCTTTAACTTATAATAATTCAAGGGGTCAAAAAGATTTTAGTAACAATTCACTCATGTTCTCTGGAAATGTTGATCTAACTCCAAAATGGAAGGTAGGACTTTCCTCAGGTTACGATTTTAAAGGAGAAGGATTTACTTATACCCAACTTCGTTTTGATCGGGATTTAAATAGTTGGCGTTTAAACTTTAGCTGGGTTCCTTTTAGTGATCGAGCGTCATGGAACTTTTTTATCGGAATTAAATCGGGGTTATTGAGTGATATTAAATACGAAAAACAAAGTGAACCAAACCGCTCTTATAATTAAGGGTAGATTTTTATATTTAACAAAAAGATGTAATCTCTGATGAAGAAAGAAATCATTACCACGCTAAATGCGCCTGCACCTCTAGGCCCTTATAACCAAGCCATTAAAGTTGGAAATACCCTTTATATTTCTGGTCAAATTCCACTAGTAGCAAAAACCATGGAACTATTTAAGGGAACAATCCAAGAAGAAACTCAATTAGTAATGGATCATCTTGCTGCCATTTTAGATGCTTCACAAATGAATTTTTCTCATGTTGTCAAAACTTCAATTTTCCTAGACAATATGTCAAACTTTGGTGCTGTAAACGAAGTTTATGGCAGATTTTTTGATAATGATACTGCCCCAGCACGAGAGACAATTGCTGTAAAAACACTTCCCAAATCGGTTCGTATAGAAATTTCGATGATTGCGGTAAAATAGTTTTAAGCGCCTATTTCTATTTTACTTTTATGGTATTTCACTAATTCTTCAATTGGCCGCTGAACGATTTTACCCATTCTTAGCCCTTTAATCTTTAATGCTTTTTCAATTTCATCCCTTAAATAAAATGAAATTGATCCAATAAAATGAATGGGAACTTGTTTAGCGTTATCAAATTGAAGAATTTGATGATTAATAAACCTTTCTAATCCTTTTGCAATAATATCCTGAAAAACTGGATCGTTTTTGTGTTGTATTAAGAATTTTGAAAAGGTTGCTAAATAAGTATTTGGATTTTCTCTTCGATAAATATTTTCTTTTATTGTATCCGGGCTAAGATCATATTCCTTTTCAAATAATAATGCTAACTTTTTAGGCATTATATTAAAATAATAACTACGAATTAGCTGTTTTCCAAAAAAATTCCCACTTGCCTCATCCATTAATATATATCCAAGTGAAGTTACTCGTTGTTCAATATGTTGACCATCAAAATACGTGCAGTTTGAACCTGTACCTAATATACAGACTATCGATTTTTCATTTGGTGTTGATGCTGCGTAAACTGCAGCATAAGTGTCTTCCTTAACAGTTAATATTGCTTCTGTAAAAATTTCTTCGAAGACCTTTACTATTCTTTCCTGTGGTGATTTAACTCCACACCCTGCACCATAAAAAAATAAATGGGTTACTTTTTTACGGTTTTGAGACAATTCGTAATTATTAATAACCCTTTCTTTGAGAATTGCACTTGATAAAACCTGAGGATTCAATCCCAATGTCTGTGTAGAAAATAAAGTATTTCCTGCTGAATCTACTGCTATCCAATCGGTTTTCGTAGAACCACTATCTACAACTAGTATCATTAAATATGAAACGAATTAGAGTTGATTAATATGTTTCGCTAAATCAATTAGCTTATTAGAATATCCACACTCATTATCGTACCAAGAAACAACTTTAAAGAAACGTGAATTGAGCTCCATTCCAGCGTCAGCATCAAAAATAGATGTACGAATATCTCCAACAAAATCTTGTGAAACAACAAGTTCATCGGTGTATCCAAGAATATTTTTCATGTCACCTTCAGCGTGTTCACGCATTACTTTTTTGATTTCTTCGTAAGAAGTATCTTTTGATAATCGAACAGTTAAATCTACAACAGAAACATTTGCTGTAGGAACACGAAAAGCCATTCCTGTTAGTTTTCCAACTAAAGAAGGGATTACTTTAGTTACAGCTTTTGCTGCACCTGTTGCTGCAGGAATTATATTAATTAAAGCGCTCCTTCCTCCTCTAAAGTCTTTTCGTGAAGGCCCGTCAACTGTAAACTGAGTAGCTGTGGTTGCGTGAACAGTTGTCATTAAACCCTCCTCAATACCAAAATGATCATGCAATACCTTTGCAATTGGTGCTAAACAGTTTGTTGTGCAAGAAGCATTAGAAACTATAGTTTGATTAGCAGTTGCATCCATGTGATTCACGCCCATTACAAACATTGGCGCATCTGCTGAAGGGGCAGATATAATAACTTTTTTTGCTCCTCCATCAATGTGCAACTGTGCTTTTTCTAGGGTAGTAAAAATACCTGTACATTCAGCGACTACATCAGTATTTAAGGCTCCCCATCCAATGGCGACAGGTTCACGTTCCGCTGAAATTCTAATGGTCTTCCCATCAACAATTAAATTTGAACCTTTTACTTCTACTGTACCTTCATATTTTCCATGTACAGAATCATATTTTAAAAGATAAGCCAAATGGTCAATCTCTAAAAGATCATTGATTCCTACTATTTCTACATCTTTTTGTTTCATTGCTGAACGAAAAACTAATCGTCCTATGCGTCCAAATCCATTGATTCCTAATCGTAATGCCATTATTTTTTTGATTTTAGTA
>JALRBW010000064.1 GCA_023257625.1 Flavobacteriaceae bacterium
AAGGGCTGTTTTAAAAGTACATTCTAATAGTTATAAATCTTAAACATAGACTTTAATTTCCATCAGTTTTCATCTTAATTTTTCACAAGCTAATGTTGATAACTTCATCAATATTTACAAGGGTTTAGAGGATTTTTGAGGGGTGGAATATTTATCTTTGAAAGTCAGCTTTTTAACTGACTAACAAGTATAAATTATGAGCGAAGAAAATCAAAGTAAAAATTATTCAGAAGATAGTATACAGGCCCTTGAAGGAATGGAGCATGTAAGGATGCGACCTTCAATGTATATAGGGGATATCGGTGTAAGAGGATTGCATCATCTAGTATACGAAGTCGTGGATAATTCAATTGATGAAGCCTTAGCAGGCTATTGTGATAATATTACAGTAACAATCAACGAAGATAATTCTATCACTACCCAAGATAATGGTCGAGGAATTCCCGTTGGAATACATAAAAAAGAAGGTGTTTCAGCTCTTGAAGTTGTAATGACTAAAATAGGTGCTGGAGGAAAATTTGATAAAGATTCGTATAAAGTTTCTGGAGGGTTACATGGTGTTGGAGTTTCCTGTGTTAATGCCCTTTCAGAAAAATTAATAGCTACAGTTCACCGTGAAGGTAAAATATGGGAGCAAGAATACGAACGAGGCAAAGCACTTTCCCCAGTAAAAAGTATAGGTGATTCAGATCAAACAGGAACCCTAGTTACCTTTAAACCAGATTCACAAATATTTCAACAAACTTTAGAATACAATTATGATACACTTTCCTTGCGTATGAGGGAATTATCATATTTGAACAAGGGAATAACAATTACATTAATTGATAAAAGAAATTTAACTGATGAGGGGCTCCCCATTTCGGAAACTTTTCATTCCGATGAAGGACTTAAAGAATTTATTCGATTTTTAGATGAAACTCGAGAGCCCATTATCAATAGTGTTATTTCAATGGAAGGGGAGAAAAATGGTATCCCTGTAGAAGTAGCGATGGTATATAATACTTCTTTTGCGGAAAACATACATTCCTACGTAAACAATATTAATACTCATGAAGGAGGAACACATCTTTCAGGTTTTCGTAGAGGATTAACCACAACCCTAAAAAAATATGCAGATCAGTCAGGATTACTTGATAAACTAAAATTCGAAATCTCTGGAGATGACTTTCGAGAAGGTCTTACTGCAATTATTTCTGTAAAAGTTGCAGAACCTCAATTTGAAGGTCAGACCAAAACAAAATTAGGGAATAGAGATGTAACAGCGGCAGTTTCTCAAGCAGTATCAGAAATGCTCGAAAATTATTTAGAGGAAAATCCTAATGATGCAAGAATAATTGTTCAAAAAGTTATTTTAGCTGCTCAAGCCCGCCATGCTGCACGCAAAGCTCGCGAAATGGTGCAACGTAAAACAGTAATGAGCGGAGGTGGATTACCAGGAAAACTTTCGGATTGCTCTGAGCAAGACCCTGCATTATGTGAAGTTTTTCTAGTTGAGGGTGATTCAGCGGGTGGAACTGCCAAGCAAGGACGTGATCGAAATTTCCAAGCAATTTTGCCTCTTCGTGGAAAAATATTGAATGTTGAAAAAGCAATGCAACACAAAGTCTTTGAAAATGAAGAAATTAGAAATATTTACACTGCTCTTGGAGTAACTATAGGTACCGAGGAAGATAGTAAAGCTTTAAACTTAGAAAAGTTACGTTATCATAAAATTGTTATTATGTGTGATGCAGATGTTGATGGTAGTCATATTTCTACATTAATTTTAACTTTTTTCTTTCGCTATATGCGTGAATTGATTGAATCGGGACATATTTATATTGCTACGCCCCCTCTTTACTTAGTTAAAAAGGGACAAAAGAAAGAATACGCATGGAATGATAATCAACGCGATAAACTACTTCAAGAGTTTGGATCTGGGGCAAATGTTCAACGCTACAAAGGATTGGGAGAAATGAATGCAGAACAACTCTGGGATACAACTATGAACCCAGAAGCACGTACACTTCGAAAAGTTACCATCGACAATGGAGGAGAGGCTGATAGAATATTTTCTATGCTTATGGGCGATGATGTACCCCCTAGAAGAGAATTTATTGAGAAAAATGCAATCTATGCTAAAATTGATGCTTGATTACGTGAAAAGTATTTATTAATTGCAAAATGCTGTATTATTGCACGAATTTAAACGAATAGGTTTGTATATAACCATTTAGACTAACATATTAAATAAAAATAAAATCATGAAAGTTACGGTTGTTGGGGCAGGTAATGTTGGAGCCTCTTGTGCTGAATACATAGCACAAAAGCGCATTGCCAGTAAAGTAGTGTTATTAGATATCAAAGAAGGATTTGCAGAAGGAAAAGCTCTTGATTTAATGCAGACTGCAACTACCTTAGGTTTTAATACTTCCATTACTGGTGTAACAAGTAATTATAAAGCAACTGCAGGTAGCGATGTGGTTGTAATTACTTCGGGTGTACCTCGAAAACCCGGTATGACTCGCGAAGAATTAATTGGAATTAATGCAGGGATCGTTAAATCTGTAGTTGAAAATATTTTGGCACATTCTCCTGAAGCTATTATCGTTGTGGTTTCTAATCCGATGGATACGATGACATATTTAGCTTTAAAAGCAACAGGACTACCAAAAAACAGAGTAATAGGAATGGGAGGAGCATTAGATAGTTCTCGCTTTAAAACCTATCTATCTATTGCTTTGCAAAAACCTGCTAATGATATTCAAGGAATGGTTATTGGTGGACATGGGGATACAACTATGATTCCTCTTACAAGACTAGCAAGTTATAACGGTATTCCCGTTTCACAATTTTTAGACTCAAAAACTTTAGAGCAGGTGGCTGCTGACACAATGGTTGGAGGAGCAACTTTAACTAAATTATTAGGAACATCTGCGTGGTATGCTCCAGGTGCCTCAGTTGCTTATCTTGTTGACAGTATTGTTAATGATCAGAAAAAAATGATTCCATGTTCGGTATTGGTGGAAGGTGAGTATGGATTGTCTGACCTTTGTATTGGGGTACCTTGTATTATCGGAGCAAATGGTGTAGAAGCTATTGTTGACGTTCCTTTAAATGACAATGAAAAGGCTTTACTACAAGAGAGTGCTTCCAAAGTACGTGTCATGAACGAAGCATTAGATTCAGTTCTTTAACAAAGGGGTGAATAATACATTTTTCAGTTGTCAATTCTTAGGTTTAACCCTATATTTGCTCGCCAAAGTTTGAGCGTAAATTTTATTTATAATGCAAAATAATTCATTGATACGAGTTTTTGGAATCTTATTTGCTATTGTTAGCATATACCAACTCTCATTTACTTTTATTGCAAGCAATGTTGAGCAAGAAGCAGAAACATATGCTGCACAATCTATTTCGGAAGATATTCCTAATTATTTGGAACTACGAGAGATCAGCACCAATGCCTATTTAGATTCTGTAGGAAATAATACTTTATATGGTTTTACTACCTATAACAGTGCAAAAGGAAAAGAGCTTAATAAAGGTCTTGATTTAAAGGGAGGAATTAATGTTATTCTACAAATTTCTGTTCGAGATATTTTAAGTGGTTTGGCAGAAAATTCAAAAAACCCAGTATTCAATCAAGCACTTGATGAAGCGGATATACTTCAAAAGTCAACGGATGAACCTTATATTGAATCCTTTTTCAGGGCTTTTAATACTGTAAAAGGAGGAGAAAAACTAGCCTCTCCGGATATTTTTGCAAATCGTACGTTAAGTGATGAAATCAATTTTGAAATGACTGATCAAGAAACTCAAATAGTTTTACGTCGTAAAATTGATGAATCTATAGTTTCGGCATTTGAAGTACTTCGTAAACGGATTGATAAATTTGGGGTAACTCAACCCAATATACAACGATTAGGTACATCAGGTAGAATTTTAGTAGAACTTCCAGGAGCAAAAGATGTTGATCGAGTTAAAAATTTATTACAAAGTACAGCTCAACTTGAATTTTGGGAAACATTTAAAGGCGAAGAACTTATTAACTTTCTAATTCAAGCAAATGAAGTTTTAAAGGAAAGTACAAAGGCTATTTCAGCAAAAGATGAACTTGATGAAAAAGATATAACCTCTGAAATAGATGATCTACTAGCGGATATAGCTTCTCAAGATACTATAAACAATAATAATAGTTCAAACCCAATATTAGACCGTATAGTAGGTCAAGGGTATCAAGGCGGTCCTGTACTTGCTCAATTTGCTGCACGTGATAGTGATTTAATTTTAGATTATCTGAACCAACCTGAAGTAAGAAGACTATTGCCAGCAGACTACCGTTACGTTCGTTTTGCTTGGGGCAAACCAGTCGCTAATAGTGATGTTGTAGAACTCTATGGATTAAAATCAAATCGTGATAATCGTGCTCCATTAAGTGGGGGTGTAGTTGTTGATGCACTTCAGACCTACGACCAATTGGGGAATCCTGCAGTTTCCATGCAAATGGATTCAAGAGGGGCTCGAATTTGGGAAAGCATGACCGACAAAGCATTTAAAGAGGCAAGTAACATTGCTATAGTATTAGATAATATTGTCTATTCTGCACCAGGTGTTTCTAACGGTGCAATTGCTGGTGGACGTTCTGAAATAACAGGGAATTTTACATTAAATGAAGCCATTGACTTAGCAAATGTTCTAAGAGCTGGTAAATTACCTGCTTCTGCTGAAATAATTCAATCTGAAATTGTAGGCCCATCCTTAGGCAAGGAAGCCATTCAATCTGGAGTTTATTCTTTCGTGATTGCACTGATATTTGTTTTGTTGTGGATGATTTTCTATTATGGTGGATCTGGACTCTTTGCAGACATTGCTCTACTTTTAAATATTTTATTAATTTTTGGAATACTGGCTGGTTTAGGGGCAGTACTAACACTTCCTGGAATCGCGGGAATTGTTTTAACTATTGGTATGTCGGTTGATGCTAACGTACTAATATTTGAACGCGTTAGAGAAGAGTTGACAAAAGGAAAAGGACTAAAAAAGGCCATTGCAGATGGATTCAGCAATGCATTATCCTCTATTCTTGATGCAAATATTACCACAGGTTTAACAGCATTAATTTTATTTATTTTTGGAACTGGCCCAATTAAAGGGTTTGCAACTACCTTACTAATCGGAATTGGTACATCATTATTTACAGCAATTTTTATTACTAGAATACTTGTAGATGAGAGAAGTGCTAATGGAAAATCATTAAGTTTTTCTACCCCTGCTACTAGAGGATTGCTTTCTAATATTAATTTTTCATTCTTAAACAATCGAAAAATTGCCTATGTTTTATCATCAATATTAATTTTAATAAGCCTTGTTTCATTGACTTTTCAAGGTCTTAATCAGGGAGTTGATTTTGTAGGTGGGCGTTCATATACAGTACGTTTTGAAAATCCTGTAAGCCCAAGTGAAATAAATTCAGTATTGAATTCTACTTTTGGCAGTGCAGAGGTTAAAACATTTGGAGAAGAAAATCAATTGAAAATTACAACCAAATACAAAGTCGAAGAAGAGGGAATAGAAGTAGATCAGGAAATCCAAAATAAACTTTTTGACGCTTTACAACCTTTCTTACCTGATGGACTAGTATATGAAAATTTTGTTAATGGAAGTAATGAAAAAACTATTGGTATTATGTCTTCCATTAAAGTTGGGCCTACCATTGCAGATGACATTAAGAAAAATTCCTTTTTAGCAGTAATTGGGTCATTAATAGTGGTCTTTTTATATATTTTATTACGTTTTCAAAAGTGGCAATTTTCATTGGGGGCAGTTGCAGCTGTTTTCCACGATGTGCTTATTGTGTTAGGAATATTTTCTCTTACCTATACTTTTATGCCTTTTAATATGGAAATTAATCAAGCATTTATCGCTGCTATTTTAACTGTTATTGGTTATTCACTAAATGATACCGTTGTTGTTTTTGATCGTATTCGTGAATTTACCCAAGAGCATACAAAATGGGAATTTCAAACTGTTGTTAACACTGCGTTAAACAGTACGCTAAGCAGAACTTTAAACACTTCTTTAACAACTCTTATCGTGTTGTTAGCCATATTTATTTTTGGTGGTGAATCAATTCGTGGATTTATGTTTGCACTTATTGTAGGAGTAATTGTAGGAACCTATTCTTCAGTATTTATTGCTACACCAATTATGTTTGATACCCAAAAAAATAAAACAATTGTAAAAAAAATTGAGTAATTGCTTTCAATTAAAAAAGCCGAATATTTAAATTCGGCTTTTTTATTTTTTAGTCGCAATCTTTAGGTGGGCTAAGTGATGTTTTCCATGCCAAGCATAAAGCATAATAGTAGCACCAACAGAATAATGCTTTTTTCGCTCTGGATGAAAGTAGCATTTTTCTAAATCAATTGGGTTCAATGAACTTAAAAACAAACACCATCTTTGATGTAAAGCTTTAATTAAAGAAACACTATGAACAATAGAAAGGCTGTTTCCATCAGTAGTATTTGCCCAATCACTCTCGTTATAACTTTTTATGGTGGGTGTTTCTTCTAAAACAGCATGTTTTAATCGAAGATAACAGTGCATGTGGCTATCTGCTATGTGATGAATAACTTGTGCTACTTTCCATCCTTCTTGACGATAGGTTTTTTCTAAATCTGACTCCGTGAATGACGTACAAAGGGAAGAAAGGGCTTTAGGAAAAGCTTCAATTTCACCTATAGCAGCTTTAATTTCTATTGGTGTTGGATTTTCTACCCATTTAAATTTTCCAATTGGGTATTGTAATGATTCTAAAGAAATTTTAATCATAAGAATTAAATTGTATTTTCATTCCAGGTTGAATGGCTTTGGTTTTAGTTTCAAAAGCTAGTAGTTCCAAAACATACATAGCATTACCTTTTGAAGGAATTGAATTTATAGAATTGGGGCTTGCATTTTGAAAAATATTTAGAATACTTTTATTTTTATCTATAAAGATCAAGTCTAAAGGTAAAAGTGTATTTTTCATGTAAAAGTTTAGTTCAGCTTCTTCATCAAAAACAAATAGCATTCCTTGGCTTTTTTCAAGTTTATCTCTATACATTAAGCCTGTTTGACGTTCGTAAGGAGTATTAGCAATTTCAACATCATACGATGCAATAATGTCATTAGCTTCATTAATAATTGAAACTAGACATTCTTTTATAAAGCTTATGTCAACCGTTTTTACTTTGTTAATTGTTTTATTTTGACAAGAAGTTATCAATACTATAAAGAAAATAATTAAAAGAGAAGACTTTGTTTTCAAGTTTAAGCGCCGCTTTTCTTTTTTGCTACAAGGAATATACCTAATAAAATAAAAGGTATGCTAAGCCATTGACCAGTTGAAAATAAGGGCATGACTTCTTCAAACCCACCTTGGCTTTCTTTTAAAAATTCCAAAATAAACCGAAGAGTAAACATTCCTAAAAAGAAGGATCCTAATAAAAACCCTTCTTTTGATTTTTTTGAACTTTTATAAAGTTGACGAAGAACAAAAAACAATATAATATACCCTAATGCTTCGTAAAGTTGTGAAGGGTGTCTGGGTAGTGTCTCTCCACGATTGATAAAAACTACCCCAAAATTAGATTCTGTAAATTTTCCAACAATTTCAGAATTGAAAAAATTTCCAAATCGTACAAAACTAGCACCAATTGCTACCGGTATTGTGACTCGATCTAATAGCCAAAGCAAAGAGTGCATTTTAAATTTAAGTTTATACAAGTACAGACCAACCAATACTCCTAAAACTGCACCATGACTAGCTAAACCTCTAAAACCTGTAAAGGAATAGCCCTCAGCTGTTTCTCGAATTGGAAGTAGGATTTCAATAAGATGGTTTTGATAATAATCCCAACTATAAAAAAAAACATCACCCAAACGAGCACCAAGCAAAATAGAAAACACCATAAAAATGAAAAGTGATTCTAAATAATGAAGAGGAACCTTTTCTTTATCAAAAATTTTTTTCATTAAAAAATATCCTAAGGAAAAGGCTATTATAAACATGAGGCTGTAGTAATGAATCCCAAAGCTTCCAATTTCAAAAAGCGTTTCACTGGGCGCCCAGTCAAATTTTATAAAGTGCATATGGCATGTTGTTTGACATGTAAAGGTAATTAAATAAAAGGGGGTAGAAAAAAAAAACTCAGGGTATTGGGTCGTATCCTGAACCTCCCCAGGGATGGCACTTTGTTATTCTTTTTATTGCTAACATCCCGCCTTTAAATAGACCATATTTTTGAAATACCTCAAGGGTATATTGGGAACAAGTGGGCTGAAAGCGACAGGAAGGAGGGAGCAAGGGTGATAATAATAATTGATATCCTCGAATTAAGAGAATAAATGGGAGAATTATTAATTTTTTAATAAATGAACTCAATTCTTTTTAAAAGTTGATCCTTCAGGGGTGTCATTCACTTGAATATCAAGCTCATTAAGTGTGTCACGAATCAAATCTGAAGTTCCAAAGTCTTTATTTTCACGAGCTTTATTTCGAAGTATCATCAACAGGTCAAGTGTACCGTTTAATTGTTTGTTTCCTTTACTGGGAATTTCCTTAAAAGGCTTTTCAAGACCTAAAACATCAAAGAAAAAATCATGTATATATTTTTGTAGGTTTTGAGTATCTTCTGACGATATAGTGAGCGTTCCATGATGAACACTATTAATATATTTTACAGCATCAAATAAATGGGCAATAAGAAGTGGACTGTTAAAGTCATCATTCATAGCTGCATAACATTTATTAAGCCAATTAGTAAAATCAAATCCTGTTGTATGATCACTAACAGGCAGTGTATCAAGTTTGACTAATCCATCAACAAGTCGATAAAAACCTTTTTCTGATGCGATTAATGCAGTTTCACTAAGGTCAACAATACTACGATAGTGAGCTTGTAGAATAAAAAAGCGGACCACCATAGGTGAAAAAGATTGTTTAAATAAGGTATTTTCACCTGTAAAAATCTCTTCAGGCAAGATATTATTTCCTGTAGATTTTGCCATTTTCTTTCCGTTGAGAGTCAACATATTAGCATGAAGCCAATAAGAAACGGGAGCTTTTTTTGTGATTGACTCTGCTTGGGCTATTTCGCATTCATGATGTGGAAATTTTAAATCCATTCCTCCTCCATGTATGTCGAATTGTGATCCTAAGTATTTTGTGCTCATAGCAGTACATTCTAAATGCCATCCTGGAAAACCATCACTCCAAGGAGAGGGCCAGCGCATAATATGAACCGGTTCTGCTTTTTTCCATAGGGCAAAATCTTGTGGGTTTTTTTTATCAGATTGCCCATCGAGAGATCGTGTATTATGAATCAATTCATCAATATTTCGACCGCTTAATTTTCCATAAGGTATGTCTTTATTAAATTTAATAACATCAAAATATACGGACCCATTGACTTCATAAGCATAGCCCTGAATAATAATTTCTTTAATCAATTCAATTTGTTCAACAATATGACCCGTGGCAGTTGGTTCAATACTGGGAGGGAGGGCATTGAATTTTGCCATAATGGATCTAAAATCAACAGTATACCTCTGAACAACTTCCATTGGTTCTATTGACTCTAATCGTGCTTTTTTAGCTATTCTATCTTCTCCTTCATCAGCATCATTTTCTAAATGCCCTGCATCGGTAATATTTCTGACGTAACGTACCTTGTAACCCAAATGTTTTAAATAACGGTATATTAAATCAAAGGAAATAAACGTTCTACAATTTCCAAGATGTACATTGCTATATACCGTTGGACCACATACGTACATGCCTACATGATTCTTAAGCAACGGTAGAAAGGTTTCTTTTTTTCCGTTGAGCGAATTGTATACCACCAACGAGCTGTCCATTAAAACGTTGTGTCTAATTGAATAAAATCTAAAAGTTCACTTTTCTTTTCAGATGTATTAAAAATACCTCCGAATTCTGCAGTCACGGTACTACTTGCAGTATCACTAATGCCTCTTGAATTAACGCACAAATGTTTTGCATCAATAATACAAGCCACATCTTCTGTACCTAGTATTTCTTGTAATTTATTCACTATTTGAAGGGTGAGGCGTTCTTGAACTTGAGGACGTTTAGCATAATAATCAACAATACGATTCATTTTAGAAAGTCCTACAACGTTTCCTTTTGAAACATAGGCTATGTGAGCTTTTCCCACAATTGGCAATAAATGATGTTCACAAGTGGAGTAGAGGGTAATGTTTTTTTCTACTAACATTTCCCCGTACTTATATGAATTTTTAAAGGTAGAAGCTTTGGGTTCTTTGTGGGGATACAAACCACCAAAAATTTCATTGACATACATTTTAGCTACACGCAAAGGCGTTCCTTTTAAGCTGTCGTCATTTAAATCCATTCCCAGAGTAGTAAGTATTGATTTAACATGTTCTTGAATGATAATAATTTTTTCATCAGAACTTAATTCAAAAGCATCTGGGCGTAAAGGAGTATGAATACTATTGGATAAGTGATCTTCATCTTCCTGTAGGAGCTTATCAACAATTAATTTATCAAATTTCATATCCATTAAAACTGCCGTCAAATATACTCATTTTCTAAGGTTTTTTTTCAGCATCAAAAAAATCAAAGTTTTATGTTATAGCTAAGGCTAACTTTGGCACTTTGATTGGATAATGTATAGGGAGTATTTAGACCCTCTGAATAAATAGAAAACTGTTGATTTTGATCAAGACTTACAAGTGATAAATTTAATGAGGAAACTCCAAAGTCAAACCCAATTCCAAAAGTAAATGCACTTGTTTGTAACGCGTTGTTTTTTAAAGGGGCGTTTTTTTCCAGATACCCTCCACGAACACTAATGCCATTAAATCGGTATTCACCTCCAATACGTAATGTATGTTGCGGTTGATATACTTTTGCTAACTCATTTGTAAGTGTGTCTAAATAGGCACTTCCATCAAACATAGATAATTTTGTTTGAGCAGAATTTTGATAGCTATAATCAACAGAAAGCAATCCTTTGGAACCAAAAATATAAGCACCACTTAATGTTGTTTTTGAAGGTAATTGAAATTGGTAGGCGGTATAGATATTGGTTGTATTTGGAGCAATTTTTTCATTGACAATAAGACCCTCTTCAAGATGAAAAGCACTAACTGACTGACGTGTTTCGTCTAAAATGGTAAGCCATTGAGGGGAATCATAAGTAAACCCTAACCGCAGTGAAGATAGTTTTAAAATCAATCCTAATTGAGCTGAGTAACCATCACCAAAACTAACTAAATCATTTTCAAATTCAATATTATATATAGGTGAGTTCAAATATTGATTTTTTTCATTCAATCTGTGATTTTGAGAATAATCTAACTTATGGTAGTTAATATTTGCTCCAATATGAAGTTTATTTTTATACAATCCACTAATATTAAAAGTAGTTTTTCGGATTTTGCCAGAATTTATAAGATTCAATTGATGATTTACTTCATTGTATAACACGTTGGAAGTATACTTGGTATTGTAATCATCAAAACTAGCTGGGTTAATAATATAACTTTGATATCCTAGAAACGCTTGTTGTGCTGCAAATCCATTGTTTTCACCGAGATAAGTATAAATTTCTTCTACAGTTTCACCTTCATAAAGTGGTAAATTATTGAACGGTAATCCTTCAGCGTAGTAAATAAAATACTGATCAATTCCTTTAGGAGAGGTCCCCAATACAGTAGCATTTTCATCAAAATTATATACCCTAAAGCTATTTATTGCAGTGCTTATTCGGGTCCAGGCTCCTTCTGGATCAGTGTTGTTAAAAACAAACACAATTCCTCCTTGATCAAAATTTATATTTTGGTTTTCTGTCACTTTTGAAGTTCCAAAATAGTTGGCTTTTATTTCATTATTCACAAATGATAATGTTCCTCCAAATTCAGAATGCAAAAATACGGACGACCCTGCAGGATTGTAACTAATTGCTGTAATATCTCCACCTAAAGCTCCAAAAGCACCTGCCATAGCATTGTACCGGGCGGTTCCACTTAATGAAGTATTTAAAAGTTGATTAATATCATTTAGATTTTGCGCTGCACTCCAGTTCGAAATCAAAACTACTGGCATAAGTAGGAATAGAGTAAGATGTTTAGGCATTTTATTTTTAAGGATTTCGTCTTACTCCCGATGAACTTCGACCGCCAGATACAGACCCTCTGCTAGTTGACATTGGTCTTGATGTGGCTGGAGTGTATGAACGTTGAGGAGAATTATTATAATTAGGATTTGTATTTGTTCGGTTAGAATTATAGTTTCTAGATGAATTATTCTGAATAATTCTAGGTTTAGTGATATTTCTTTGTAGCGAACTATTTGAACTTCGTGTAGAGGGAGTAGTAGATTTATTTCGAGTACCTAGGTTATAACGAGATTGAGTAAAACGCCCAGTATTATCTTGTATTGATTTTGAAGGGTTTGTTGATGTTCGGTTTATTCCTTGAAAATTTTGGGCTCCATAAATTGGTCGTGTTGTTTTTGAATTACCAGAAATATTTTTACTCCCCAATATATTTTGGCGATCATTAAGAATCTGAACATTTCTTCCTAAAGAATTTATACCTCTTCCTAAATTAATTCGATCAATCGTACTTTGAATATCTGATGTATTGTTTTTACTCTGGCGATTGTCTTTATTTTCTCTATTGCGCTTTGGGTTGTCATAATTTTTTTCACCCCGACCTGATTGAATTCGAGCCACTGTATTTCGATAATCCTGATCACCATTCCACTGTTGGTTATGGTAATGATTTCTATTGTAGAATCGATTCCAACGGTATGGACCATATCCTGCATACCCTAAATTCCAACCATATCCGTAGAAGTCACCGTAAATGCCTGCGAAACCATAGGGACTGTAAAAAGGATCGAAATAATTCCAATATGAATTGAATCCGAAAAATCTATTCCGATATGGATTGAAAAAGGGTGTGTAAAGGCCATAACCAAATCGATAAGGATTGGTATAATAGGAATTCCAAAAGGGAGAATTCATAAAGGCAAAATTTGAAAGCCCCCATAGATTTGGACGAGTATCCATTATTATAATTTCAGTTTGTGTTGTTTTGCCTCCCCATGGGATTTGTGTATTTTGAACCCCAACTGAAGAATTATCTGAAGAATATTCAGAGGTGTATGCTTGATTATCAGTAAAATACAAATCATTTTCTGCTATGTCAAGGGAACCTTCAGCAGCATTTTTGAAGTAATTACTATAATAATCACTTTTTGAAGATTGTGGCGTTGAAGAATTAGAAACTTGGCGAACTTCGTTACGAGAAGTATAAATGCCATCTGATTCAAAATAGGATGCACCTTGAAAACTTCCGCAGCTCATTATCACTAGGGATGTTAATCCAAAAGTTACAATATTCTTAAGTGAAGCTAAATAGTGGAGTGCATTCATTGTTTTTTGGTTTAGAGATGTGCCACAAAAAGTTTAGTTTTGTAACTCAAAAAATTACTAATTCAAATATAGGCAAATTTTATGCCAAAGTCATATGGCAGATAAACTCACCTCAAGATCTACTGATTATTCCAAATGGTATAATGAAATTGTAGTAAATGCTGATTTAGCTGAAAACTCTTCAGTACGAGGGTGCATGGTTATCAAGCCTTATGGGTATGCTATTTGGGAAAAAATGCAAGCCCAATTGGATATCATGTTCAAAGAAACAGGCCATGAAAACGCCTATTTTCCTTTATTTGTACCAAAAAGCCTTTTTGAAGCGGAAGAGAAAAATGCTGAAGGGTTTGCTAAGGAATGTGCTGTAGTTACCCATTATCGACTTAAAAGTGACGATAAAAACCCAGGTAAACTTATAGTTGATCCTGCTGCAAAACTTGAGGAAGAATTAGTTGTTCGACCCACAAGTGAAGCTGTAATATGGAATACTTATAAAAGTTGGATTCAATCTTATAGAGACCTTCCAATTCTAATTAATCAATGGGCCAATGTAGTCCGTTGGGAAATGCGTACTCGCCTTTTTTTACGTACCGCTGAGTTTTTATGGCAAGAAGGGCATACTGCTCATGCTACTAAAGAAGAGGCAATAGAAGAAGCAAAAACTATGAATCAGGTATATGCTGATTTTGTAGAAAACTATATGGCAATCCCTGTTATACAAGGAGTTAAAACAGAAAGTGAACGGTTTGCTGGAGCACTCGAAACCTATTGCATTGAAGCTTTAATGCAAGATGGAAAAGCTCTTCAGGCGGGAACTTCGCATTTTTTAGGTCAAAATTTTGCAAAAGCATTTGATGTAAAATTCGCTACAGCAGAGGGTAAACTAGATTATGTTTGGGCCACTTCATGGGGTGTTTCTACACGTTTAATAGGTGCATTAATAATGACGCATAGTGACGACAATGGACTTGTGCTTCCTCCTAATTTAGCTCCCATTCAGGTAGTAATTATTCCTATTTATAAGGGTTTAGAGCAACAAAACGCAATTGCTGAAGTAGCAGAAGAAATACAAACACGATTAAAGGAGAAAGGGATTCGTGTTAAATTTGACAATCGTGATAAATTTAAACCCGGTTTCAAATTTAATGAATATGAATTCAAAGGTGTTCCACTTCGTTTAGCTATAGGCCCAAAAGACTTGGAAAACGGAACTGTCGAAGTAGCTCGTCGTGACACCCTTTCAAAGACCTTAGTTAATGTAGATCAGGTGGATTCTTATATTGAAGAAACACTTCCCCAAATTCAAACTGATTTATACACAAAGGCACTCCATTATAGAGATCAACACATTACATTGGTGGAAGATTATAGTACTTTTAAAAAAGTAATTGAGAATAAGGGGGGGTTTGTTTCTGCCCATTGGGACGGCACAGCTGAAACTGAAGAGGCAATTAAAAAAGAAACAAAAGCTACCATACGATGTATCCCTTTTGAAGGGGGTAAAGAAGTTGGAACCTGTGTTTATTCAGGAAAGTCTTCAACCCAAAGGGTGCTTTTTGCAAAGGCTTATTAAGAAGAATAATAGCAAGTAATTTTAGAGATTATTCTAAATATCTTCAAGGATTTACTATTTGTTTTTCCTGTATATTTTTATTCTCAAAAAAAAATTGCTTAATAATAGGATTTTGTTTACTAAAGGAGTTGTATAATAACATTTTTACAATTACATTTGCGCACGAAAATTAAGGCCCGTTCGTCTATCGGTCAGGACGCCAGGTTTTCATCCTGGAAAGAGGGGTTCGATTCCCCTACGGGCTACATAAATAGTAGTTATGGCAAATCATAAATCCGCATTAAAGCGCATTCGATCAAACGAAAAAAAGAGACTTGTTAATCGATATCAGCACAAAACAACTCGTAATGCGATTAAGAAATTACGTGATCTTGAAAAGAAAAAAGATGCTGAAAAGATGTTTCCTTCAGTAATTTCTTTGATTGATAAATTAGCAAAGAAAAACATTATACATGCAAATAAAGCGTCCAATTTAAAATCAAAATTGGCCAAGCATGTAGCTGCCCTCTAAGGGAAAACACCCATTCTTAAAGGGCTCTATGATAGAGCCCTTTTTTATTTTTATTCAAAGTTCTGAATACTACTCGATCAGACTCTTGTTAGTAGCTATACTAATTTTACTCCGAGTTCCTCTAGGTTGTCTTTAAAATAATTTATTTTAAAAAACAAAAATGAGAAGTTATTTTAGGAGTTCATGGAAATCAAAAACTCTTCATTATTTTGAGTTCTTGTAAAGCGATCGTTAATAAATTCCATGGCTTCAACGGGATTCATGTCTGCAAGATACTTACGCATGATCCACATCCGTTGAATTGTATTTTCATCTAGGAGCAAATCATCGCGACGTGTACTTGAAGAAACCAAGTCAATCGCTGGAAATATCCGTCTATTGGCAATACGTCGATCGAGTTGTAACTCCATGTTTCCTGTTCCTTTAAATTCTTCAAAAATAACTTCATCCATTTTAGACCCCGTTTCAGTTAATGCTGTTGCTATAATAGAAAGAGAGCCACCATTTTCAATATTTCGAGCAGCACCAAAAAATCGCTTGGGTTTGTGAAGGGCATTGGCATCAACACCTCCACTTAAAATTTTTCCCGAAGCGGGTTGTACTGTATTGTAGGCCCTTGCCAAGCGTGTAATTGAATCTAAAAGGATAACTACATCATGTCCACATTCCACCAAACGTTTTGCTTTTTCCAATACAATGTTGGCTACTTTGACGTGACGTTCTGCGGGTTCGTCAAAAGTTGAGGCGACAACTTCACCATTTACATTGCGTTGCATGTCAGTAACCTCTTCCGGACGTTCATCAATTAATAAAATCAATTGGTAAACTTCAGGATGGTTAGCAGCGATGGCATTTGCAATGTCCTTTAAAAGCATTGTTTTCCCTGTTTTAGGTTGTGACACAATCATACCACGTTGTCCCTTACCAATGGGAGAAAACAAATCAATAATTCGAGTTGATATAGTACTTTGTTTATTTGCTAAATTAAATCGCTCTTGAGGAAATAAGGGGGTAAGGTGTTCAAACGATACACGATCACGAACCACTTTTGGATCAAGTCCGTTTATTTTGTCTACTTTAATTAATGGGAAGTACTTTTCTCCTTCTTTTGGGGGGCGAACTGTGCCAAGTACAGTGTCTCCTGTTTTTAAACCAAATAAACGCACTTGGGATTGAGAAACATAGACATCATCTGGTGAAGACAAGTAATTGTAATCTGAAGAACGTAAAAAACCATAACCTTCAGGCATCATTTCCAAAACGCCTTCAGTTGCAATTATACCTTCAAACTCAAAATCAGGTTCCCTATATCGACTTCGTTGTTCTTTATTGTGATTGTAATCATTTTTATGTTCCCGTTTCTCATTTTGATTTTTTGGGTTCTGATTCCGATTTTCGTTATTTTGATGTGGCTTTTTAGGATGGTGTTTGTGTTGGGGCGTTGAATTTTCCTCATTTTGAGGAGTGATGGGTTTATTTTTTAACTTAGGATTTCGACCTTTTGGATTTTCATTTTTAGGCTCGGTAACAGATGCAGTTTCCACTTTAGGAGCAGGTGTCGCTTCTTCTTCAGGTTTGGAGGCAATGAAATCGACAATTTGATAAATTAAATCTAATTTGTTTAATCCTGTGATTCGTTTTACGCCAATATTTTTAGCAATTTCCTGTAATTCAGGCAATTTCTTAGTTTTAAGTGTAGCTATTTCGTACATGTAAATTAAAAGTGATTAAAGAACTAAAGCGGTTAGATGTGCTTTAGATAACGTTGAATTGTAGTGTGACAATATTACAAATTTTATTTCAAAAACAAAGGCAATAAAAAAAACTTAATTTTGATAAAAAAATTATGATTCAACGTATTCAATCGTTATATCTTGTTTTGTCGAGTTTTTTATCCTTTGGTATAGCCCATTATCTTTCAAATACATTTTTTGAGGGCTCACTTTTTAAACTATTGGTCGAATACTATGCTTTTTATATTTTACCAACGATACTTGTTTTTAATTTATTTCTATTTAAAAAGCGAAAATTGCAAATAATGTTAACTACACTAGTAATGTTGCTACATGTTCTTTTTCTCGGTGTCCTTTTATTTGAAAATGCTAGTCAAATATTGTCTCATAATTTTGCATTTCCAATACTAGGTGGGATAGGTGTTTTATTAGGACTTTTTAAAGCTAATTTTCATATTCGTAAAGATGAGGAATTAGTCCGTTCCGTTGACCGAATTCGATAATGCACCTCTTAAACCAAGTTCAACGGCCTCTAAGTTTTCAATTTTCCCCTTTTTAATTTCAAATCTGAGAAGAGTTCTTATTTTGTGAAATCCACTAATCCCTACTGCACCAGGATTCATATGCAAGTGTTTGAATTTAGGGTCATGCATTACTTTTAAAATATGAGAATGACCACAAACCAGAACGTTTGGATGGTATTTTTGAATTAAATCTTTTGTGTTGTGGTTATACCGTCCGGGTGTCCCAGCTATATGTATCATTAATACTTTTAATCCTTCGGAATTAAAGTAAAGAAATTCAGGGGCAATTTGTCGTATTGATTGCCCATCTATATTACCATAAACCGCTCTTAGTTTTTTTAATTTTTGTAATTCATCAATAATTTCAATTTTGCCAATATCACCTGCATGCCATACTTCATCAGCTTGCATAACATAGTTTATGATTTTTGTATCTAAAAATCCATGAGTATCAGAGAGTAAAACAACTTTTTTCAATGGAATTGATTTAAAAGCTAAAATACGAAATCCATTTCTCCTTTTTTTGCCCCAAGAATTCCCTGTATCTTTGTACTTTGATGAATCAAGCTCGCTTTTTTGTAGAATTTTCATATCATGGCGCCCCCTTTCATGGTTGGCAAAGACAGCCTAATGCTCCTTCTGTACAAGAGGTTATGGAGTCTGCATTCGAGTTGCTTTTAAAAACGCCTTGTCCACTTACGGCAGCAGGAAGAACTGATACTGGAGTGCATGCTCGTTATATGGTAGCTCATTTTGATGCTCCAATTAAATTAATTGACCTAGAGGAGCTTCCCTTTAGAGTAAATCAAATACTGCCTAAGGAAATTGCTATACAAAGTATAAAAGGAGTAAAGCCTGATGCTCATGCTCGGTTTGATGCCCTTTTTAGAACCTATGAATATCATATTGCGACAATAAAAACTCCTTTTAATAATGATTTTGTACATACACTTTATCAGTCAATTGATTTGGATTTAATGAATCAGGCGGCATCTCTTTTATTATCATATTCAGATTTTGAGTGTTTTTCTAAATCAAATACGGATGTAAAAACGTATTTATGTAAGTTAACCTATGCCCAATGGAGTAAAACAGAAAATGGGTATGTATTTACTATTACTGCCAATCGGTTTTTGCGAAATATGGTTCGTGCAATTGTAGGGACTTTACTAGAAATTGGATTACACAAAAAAAAATTGGATGATTTAGATGTAATTATCAAGAGTAAAAATAGATCTTTGGCAGGGTATTCTGTTCCAGCAAAGGGTCTTTTTTTAACCCAAATACAATACCCTGAAACGCTTTATATTTGATGTATGGCAAAAATTAGTGGTAGTATTTTTGATTTAACCCTTTTCTCAAAGCTAATGCGCTTTGTTAAACCTTTTAAAAGCACTTATTATTTTGTTTTAATTACTGCCATCCTTTTGTCCTTATTTTCTACTGTTACCCCTTATTTACTAAAGGTAACGGTTGATGATTATATTCGACCAAAAGATTATCCTGGGATGGTCTTATTTGTAGGATTAATGCTCATAGCATTATTTTTAGAAGTGCTTTTTCAGTTTCTTTTTGTGTTTTATGCAAACTGGTTAGGTCAAAAGGTAATTAAAAATTTACGTGTCCAATTATTTAAAAAAATACTCAATTTTAAAATGGCTTATTTTGACAAAACAGCTGTTGGACGACTTGTTACTAGAGCTGTAAGTGATATAGAAACCATTGCAAGTATTTTTTCACAAGGGCTTTTTATGATCATTGCAGACCTTTTAAAAATGATTTTAGTGATTGGCGTAATGTTCTATGTTGATTGGCGATTGACTTTAATTGTATTTTCTGTTCTTCCCGTAATATTATATGCTACCCGTTTATTTCAAAAATCAATGAAAGTTGCCTTTGAAGAAGTACGCTTAGAAGTGGCAAACTTAAATTCTTTTGTTCAAGAGCGTATTAGCGGGATGAAAATTGTTCAGTTGTTTCATAGAGAAAAAACTGAATATGACCAGTTTATTGAAATAAATGAAAAACATAAAAAAGCTTGGTTAAAAACAGTTTGGTTTAACTCTATTTTCTTTCCTGTTGCTGAAATTTCATCATCTGTTACCATAGGTTTATTAGTTTGGTATGGTGGATTTAATGTTATTTCAGGGGGTGATATTTCTTTAGGAACCATCTTTTTGTTTATTCAAATGTCTCAAATGCTTTTTCGACCACTTCGACAAATAGCAGATAAATTTAATACGCTACAAATGGGTATGGTTGCTGCAGATAGGATATTTACGATTTTTGAAACGGAAAGTCAAATAGATAACAAAGGCACCTTTTCACCAAACACTTTAGATGGAAAAATAGAATTTAAAAATTTAAGATTTTCTTATGTTCCCGAGGAGGAAGTGCTTCACAGCATTACTTTTTCTATTGCTGCAGGTGAAACAGTAGCGATTGTAGGTGCAACAGGGGCTGGCAAATCTACTATTATCAATTTACTTTCCCGTTTTTATGAATTTGATTCTGGTGATATTACTATAGACGGCACTTCGGTGCGGGACTTTGAGTTATCTAATTTAAGAAAACATGTGGCTGTGGTGCTTCAAGATGTTTTCTTATTTGCTGATAGCTTGTTGAATAACATTACTTTATTTAATTCATCAGTAAACCGAGAACAAGTAATTCAAGCGGCTAAAGCCATTGGGGTTCATGATTTTATTACATCACTTCCAGGAGGATATGATTATAATGTAAAAGAAAGAGGAGTAATGCTTTCTTCGGGCCAACGCCAATTAATCGCTTTTTTAAGAGCTTATATTACTGAGCCATCTATATTAGTATTGGATGAGGCTACTTCTTCTGTGGATAGTTATTCTGAAGAATTAATACAACAAGCAACAGAACGAATTACAAAAGACAAAACCTCCATAGTCATCGCCCATAGACTTGCTACAGTTAAAAATGCAGACCGTATCATTGTAATGGATCAAGGAAATATTGTTGAACAGGGATCACATCTTGAGCTATTAAAAATTCCTAATGGATTTTATGCTAAGTTATACGAAGTTCAATTTGCTGAAGAAACTACAGTTTGACTAAAAACTTAAATCGTGTTGAAGTAAATTTTTGAGTTGATCTACATTTTTTAGTGTTTCAAGTTCACTGTTTTTAACATAAGTAATTTTCCCAGTTTGTTCAGAAATTACAATTACAACAGCATCTGTTTTTTCTGTAATTCCCAAAGCAGCTCTATGGCGTAATCCATATTTGGAAGAAATTTGGCGACTTTCAGATACAGGTAATACAACACGGGTAGCCATTATTTTATTTTTTTTCATCAAAACAGCCCCATCGTGTAAGGGACTGTTTTTAAAAAATATAGTTTGTAATAATTGAGGACTTAGAGTCATGTCGGTTTGATTTTCTTTATTGATTAAAAAATCCAATACATTATTGCGTTGAAGCACTATAATAGCTCCTGTTTTCTGAGTAGCCATTTCTTTACAAGATTCTAATAGCACATCAAAATTTAAGTCTGATTCTATTTTTACTTGATTGTGAAAGCGGAAATATCGAATAATATTTCTTCGATTTGTAAAATTAGAGGACCCAATAAGTAAAAGAAATTTTCGAATTTCTTCTTGAAAAACAACAATTAGAGCAAAAAAACCAACACTTATAAATTTTCCTAATAAGTTACTCAGTATGTCCATTTTTAGAAGATCTGTTAACCTCCAAATGAGATAGATAATAACAATTCCTATGAAAATATTAATTGCCACAGTACCTTTTACTAAACGGTAAAGTGAATACATAAGTAGGGCAACTAATAGGATGTCAACCGTATCAGTAAAAGAAAAGTCAATAAAGTTAGTTACATTCAAAAATACTGTTTTTGTAAATTTAAAAAAACTATTTAAGTGCTTGCCATAGGGTAATACATTCTTTAGCTTCTTTCACATCATGAACCCTGAGTATATTTGCTCCACGATCTAATGCCCAAGCATGTAATGCTGTAGTTCCATTTAGGGCTTTTTCAGGGGTGCATTTTAGTGTTTTGTAAATCATAGATTTTCTAGAAATACCCAATAAAATAGGACAGTTTAAGATTTTAAAACAATCCAATTGATGGAGCAACTCAAAATTATGATGCAACGTTTTTCCAAAACCAAATCCAGGATCTAAAATTACATCTTGAATTCCTAACGCTTCTGCTTTTTCAATTTGTTGCGCAAAAAAAGAGGTAATTTCAATCAATACATCTGAATAATTAGGGGATTTTTGCATGGTTTTGGGATGTCCTTGAATATGCATCAATACATAGGGAACATTATATCGAGCTACAGTATCCATCATGTCTTTATCCCATTGTCCTCCAGAAATATCATTAATCATAGAAGCGCCGAGTTCAAGTGCGCTTTCTGCTACTTTACTGTGGTAGGTATCAATTGAAAAATGAGTTTTAGGAAAAGAAAGAATGAGTTGTTGTAATATGGGTTGGATTAATTTAATTTCAACTTCAGGATCACTTATTGCACTACCAGGTTTAGAACTTGAGGGTCCAATATCAATAAAAATTGCCCCTTCATTAATCATTTTTTCAGCTTGGGCTAAGGCAAGCTCAATGTTGTAATATTTTCCGCCATCAAAAAAAGAATCTTGGGAAAGATTTAAAATGCCCATTAGTAAAGGTGTGTCAAGCGAAACTAATGTGCCATTACAATTTATGTTCATACTGGTGATTTAATTTTGATAACTTTTAAAAGGATAAAGCCAAAAGAACTAAAATTAATTCGAAATTTAATGCAAAATTCAAGGAAATGGAGGACACCCTGAAAGAGTATAACTTAATTGTAAATCAATGCCGTTCCTTATTTGAAAAAAAAATGAAAGATTACGGGGTGGCCTGGCGTATTTTGAGAGTTCCTTCTTTAACCGACCAAATTTTTATAAAGGCACAACGAATTAGAAGTTTACAAACTCAAAAAGAACAAAAAATTGATGAAGGTCAAGAATCTGAATTTATAGGTATTGTAAATTATAGTATCATGGCTTTGATTCAATTAGATAGAGGAGTTTCAGAACTACCTGACCTTTCACATGAAGTGGCATTACAGCTCTACGATAATCAAATTGAACAGATTCAAAATTTAATGATCAAAAAAAATCATGATTATGGTGAAGCTTGGCGAGATATGCGTGTGAGTTCATTAACTGATTTGATTTTACAAAAACTTTTACGAGTAAAACAAATAGAAGAAAATAAAGGAAAAACTTTAGTGAGTGAAGGTATTGATGCTAATTATCAAGACATGGTAAATTATGCTATTTTTTCCTTGATTCATTTAAATTATGAAAGGTTTTAATGATTAAATATTTAATTTCTAAAATTTCTGGATCTCTTCTTGCACTTTGGGGTGTAACTAGCCTAATTTTCTTACTTTTTAATGTATTGCCAGGCGATCCCGCCCAAATGATGCTCGATCAAAATGAAAATAGTGATCAGTTGGAGATTGTTAAATCAAAATTTGGTTTTAATCTTCCTTTGGTGAAACAATATTTTTATTATTTAAATGATTTATCTCCTTTTTCTATTCATACCACAGATCAAGAAATTTTCTCAGCATATTCAGCAGATGTTTATGGTGGATTTGTATTATTTAGAACAAAAAGTAGAGTAATAGTAATGAAGTGGCCATATTTTCGTACTTCATATCAAAAGCGAGGAAAACCCATCTCTGAAATTCTTAAAGAAACCATACCAAATACAGCTGTTTTGGCGATTGCTTCAATGTTAATAGCTGTTTTTTTCGGACTGTTTTTAGGAATTGTATCGGCCCTAAACATGGGAAATGGTTTAGATAAAGGATTACAATTGTTAAGTACTTTAGGCATGAGTGTGCCTTCTTTTTTTAGTGCGATTCTCTTTTCTTGGTTTTTCGGTTATGTTATACATTCTTTAACTGGTTTAAATATGACTGGAAGTTTATATGAATTAGACGATTTAGGAGAATCAGAACAATTGGTTTGGAAAAACTTAATACTCCCTGCCACAGTTTTGGGAATTCGTCCCTTAGCTGTTATTATTCAATTAATGCGTAATAATGTAATAGAAATTATGGCTCAGGATTATATACGTACCGCTCACGCTAAAGGGTTATCACAAACGAGAATATTAATGTACCACATAGTTAAAAACGCTCTAAATCCTGTAGTTACAGCCATTTCAGGTTGGTTTGCCTCCCTTTTGGCAGGAGCAATTTTTGTGGAATATATTTTTGGTTGGAAAGGGTTGGGAAAAGAAATTGTAGAGGCGCTAAATCAATTGGATATTCCTGTGGTAATGGGTGCCGTATTAGTCATTGCCTTTCTTTTTATATTGATTAATATTGTTGTCGATTTAATCTATGTTTATCTCGATCCGAGAGTAACGCTTAATTAAAACTTATGAGAACTAAAATTGTAGCAGGTAATTGGAAAATGAACAACGATTCATTAGCTACATCTGCTTTATTACAAGAATTAAAAAGAATGAATCAAATCTCTAAAGCAAGAATGATTGTTGCTCCGGCCTATACTCAACTGGCACAAGCAGTCAATTTACTTAAAGATTCGTCTATTGAAGTGGCAGCACAAAATATGAATGCTGAAGTGTCAGGTGCTTTTACAGGTGAAGTTTCAGCATCCATGATTAAAGGAGTAGGGGTTTCTATAGTAATCATAGGGCATTCTGAACGAAGATCATTATATAGTGAAACAGATAAAGTTCTTACTGAAAAAGTTGCTTTGGCACTTCATGAAAATATGGAAGTAATCTTTTGTTTTGGAGAAGAGTTGAGTCATCGTAAATCAGGCCAACATTTTGAGGTTGTTTCTCATCAACTTAAAACAGCACTTTTTGATTTAGACGCTTCTTTATGGAAGAAAATAATTTTAGCCTATGAACCAGTATGGGCAATTGGTACGGGTGAAACCGCTAGTCCTAAACAAGCTCAAGAAATTCATGCACATATACGTTCATTGATTCATCAGAAATTTGGTGAATCAGTGTCATCTTCATTATCTATTCTTTACGGAGGAAGTGTAAAACCCAATAATGCAAAAGAAATTTTCTCACAACCTGACGTGGATGGCGGGCTCATTGGGGGAGCTTCATTAAATGCAAATGAATTTATGGCAATTGTGAATGCTATCTAATGTCTTACAATTATTTTGAATATAAATTTACTGTTAATCCCAAAGAACCCTGGGAAGAAATTTTGTTAGCTCAATTATCTTCACTTTCATTTGAAAGTTTTGATTTAAATGATGGCTTATTAAAAGCATATGTTCCTGAAAAATTTGATTCAAGTATCAATTTAGATTCACTATCCGTTTTTAAACTAAAAGAGGTCAGTATTCATTTTGAGAAAAAAATGATTCCCCCAGCAAATTGGAATGCACGTTGGGAGTCTTCATTTCAACCTATTATTATTGGAGAGGATTGTGTTGTTCGAGCTGATTTTCATCCCCCAATGGGAAAAAAATATGAATTGATAATTACACCCAAAATGAGCTTTGGTACAGGTCATCATGAAACAACACAAATGATGCTTGACTTTGCACTAAACATTACTTTTACAGAAAAAGAAGTATTAGACATGGGTTGTGGTACAGGGGTATTGGGAATACTTTCAAGAATCAAAGGAGCTAAAAATGTTAAAGCCATAGATAATGACCCATGGTGTATTGAAAACACACTAGAAAATGCAAAGCGTAACCATTGTTCAAATATAAATGTAGAACTTGCTGATTATTTAAAGGAAGACAAACCATATTACGATTTGATTTTTGCAAATATCAACCGTAATGTATTGTTAGACCAACTTACAAGTTATACTAAAGTCTTAAAGCCTAATGGCATCTTATTGCTTTCTGGTTTTTATCAAGAGGATATAGCTGTTATAAGAAACAAAGCCATAGTGAATGGACTTACAATTGAAGATCAAAAATCACTAGGCTTATGGCGTGCTTTAAAATTTAAAAAATGAGCAAAAACGTACCCTCCATTTCACCAAAAGAAATTATTGAACTTGATGTTTTGGAAGAACGAGAGCATGAACTTATTTTGTATAATGATGATATTAATACATTTGAACATGTAATCGAATGTTTAGTAAAGTATTGCGATCATACTTTTATACAAGCAGAACAATGTGCATATATTGTTCATTTTTCAGGAAAATGTACTGTTAAATCAGGGTCTATTGAAGATTTAACCCCCCGTTGTTCAGCACTTTTAGAATCAGGTCTATCAGCAGAAATAGTTTAAATAAAGAACTATTTTTTTCTTAACTAGAAAACAACGAAATTTGAAAAAATTGTAAAAATGAAAATGAAATTTATAACACTAATTCTTATGACATTAATTAGTTCGCAAATCAACGCTCAAGATGAAGAAACCATCTACCAATTCAAAGTGAATACTTTGGAGGGTTCGCAATTTGATTTTAGTTCCTTACGAGGAAAAAAAATAATGGTAGTGAATACAGCCTCAAAATGCGGGCTTACCCCACAATATAAACAATTACAGGCTTTATTTGAAAAGTATGGTGAAAAGGATTTTGTTATTGTTGGATTTCCAGCGAATAACTTTTTATATCAAGAGCCAGGATCTGACGAAGAAATCGCCGCTTTTTGTGAGCAAAATTATGGGGTGACTTTCCCTATGATGAGTAAAATTTCAGTAAAAGGAAAGGATATGCATCCTGTTTATCAATTTTTAACACAGAAATCAAAAAATGGAGTGGTTGATTCAAGTGTAAGTTGGAACTTTCAAAAATATTTAATCAATCCTGACGGACGGATAGCAAAAGTGATTTCCCCTAGAACACTACCCGATGATCCCTCAGTTTTGGAATGGATTGAAAATTAAATGGATTTTAAGGCCAATTTTAAAACACTCTGTGTTCACGCAGGAAGTTTAGTTGATGAGCAACATAAAGGAGCCATTTCTCCTTTGTATCCTGCAACTTCATATGCATTTAATGATGTTGAAATAGGTCAGTACCCACGCTATTTTAACACACCAAATCAACGGGGATTAGCTGAAAAAATAGCTGCTTTAGAAGGTGCCGAATCAGGACTGATCTTTAGTTCAGGTATGGCAGCTGTAAGTACTGCGTTGATGTCCCATCTTAAATCTGGAGATCATGTAATTTTTCAAGACGACTTGTACGGAGGCACACGCAACTTTGTAAAAAGTGAATTCCCAAAATATGGTATTGAATTTAGCTTTACAAAAAGTACACAAATCATTGATTTTGAAAATGAAATCAATGCCAATACAAAAGGTATATATATTGAAACACCGAGTAATCCTACACTTAAAATAATTGACTTAAATGGGATTGCTTCTTTGGCTAAAAAAGCAGGATTATGGACTATGATAGACAATACGTTTGCCAGTCCAGTAAATCAAAATCCTATAAAACATGGAATTGACATTGTCATTCATAGTGCAACGAAATATTTAGGCGGTCATAGTGACATTAGCGCTGGCGCTGTTTTGGGCACCCCAAAAACAATTGATAAAGTTTTTCAATCTGCTAAAAACTTTGGAGGAAATCTAAGCGAATACACTGTTTGGTTATTAGAACGGAGTATTAAGACACTTTTCTTACGAGTTCATGCACAAAACGAAAACGCGCAGGCTATGGCAGAATTTTTAATGCGTCAAGACTGGGTAGAAAAAATTTATTATCCTGGATTACCTTCTCACCCAGATCATTATTTAGCCAAAAATCAAATGAAAGGGTTTGGTGGTATGCTATCTTTTAATTTAATTGAGGGAATTGACTGTAAAACTTTTTTAACCAATTTAAAATTGGTTAAACCAACCATGAGTCTTGCAGGTATTGAAAGTACGGCATTAAGTCCTCGTCTAACCTCGCATTCTTTACTAACAGAAGAGGAAAGAATTGCACAAGGAATTACACCACAAATGATTCGCTTTTCTTTAGGAATAGAAGCACAAGAAGATTTGCAAGTAGATTTGGTTAATGCGATTCAAAAAGCCCTATGAATGCAATAGATATTTTAGCTTTTGGCGCTCATCCTGATGATGTTGAACTCGGTTGTGGAGGTTCTATTTCACATGCTGTAAGTCAAGGCAAACAGGTCGTTATTATTGATTTGACTAGAGGTGAATTGGGAACACGAGGGTCAAAGGAGTCACGTCAAAAAGAAGCTAAGGATGCTGCAGCTATTTTAGGTGTTCAACTTAGAGAAAATATGGAGTTTAAAGATGGTTTTTTTGAAAACGATACCTCACATAAAATTGCTTTAATACAAAAAATAAGAACCTACCGTCCGCGAATAGTATTTTGCAATACTTTCCAAGATCGACACATAGATCATGGTCGTGCAAATCAATTGGTCACTGATGCTTGTTTTCTTAGTGGATTATGTAAAATAGAAACTAAATCCGAAAATGGAAAAATTCAAGAAGTTTGGCGCCCCAAATTAATTTTAGAGTACATTCAATGGAATGAAGTAAAACCAGATATTGTACTAGATATTTCAGGACATTTAGAGACTAAGATGAAGGCTGTTAAGGCCTTTCAAACACAATTTTTTGACCCTATTTCAAAAGAAGCTGAAACTCCTATTAGTTCTCAAAATTTTTTAGAAAGTGTTGAATATCGCGCTAAAAATTTTGGTCGATTAATTGGAACGGATGCTGGTGAAGGGTTTACTTCAAAACAAACATTATCTGTAACTGATGTAGAGTCATTAATCCCCTAATTAATAATGCAAAATATTAAATGGGGCATAGTAGGGTTGGGAAACATTGCAAATAAGTTTGCGGAAGATTTAGCTTTAGTTTCCGATGCAATATTATGGGCAGTGGCTTCTTCAAATGCAGAAAGAGCTCAAGAATTTGCAAGAAAACATAAAGCCATACGACATTATGATTCTTATTCATCTTTATTTGAAGATCCCGCTGTTCAAGTAGTTTATATTGCAACGCTACATCCAGATCATGTGCCAATAGCCATAGAGGCGATACGCCACGGCAAAGGTGTGTTGTGTGAAAAACCTTTAGGAATTAATACTAAAGAGGTTCAGGAACTCATAAACTTAGCTCAAAATCACTCTCTTTTTTTAATGGAGGCATTATGGACACGTTTTAATCCTGCCTTTGAACAAACTTTACAATTCATACAAGAAGGGGCGCTTGGGCTATTACGGTATATCAATGCTTCATTTAGTTTTAATGGACTTGATAGATCAATTGACTCTCGTTTATTTAATCCCCAAAAAGCTGGTGGCGCTCTATTAGATATTGGAATTTATCCTTTGTTTTTAGCGTACCAAATATTAGGAATACCAAAAGATATTAAAGCATCTGCTATACTTACTCCTCAAGGGGTAGATGTACAATTGGGTTTTATTTTAACTTATGAAACTGCTCAAGCAGTTTTATATGCCAGTTTTAGTCACGATGAAGATATGCGCGCAACTATTTGTGGGGAAAAAGGACAAATTTATTTATCCTCTCGATGGCATGAAACAGATCAGATTCACAGAGTGCAATCTGGGAAAAGTACAATAATTAACTGTCCAGTAAAGGGTAGGGGATATTATTATGAAATTCTAGAAGTTCATAAGTGCCTAATTTTAGGGCAGACAGAATCTAAAAAATGGAATTGGAAAAACAGTTTAGATTTATCAAGTTTAATGGATCAAATTCGAAAACAATGTGGTATTGTTTATCCTAGTGATCCTGATCAGTAAAAAGTTTTTAAAATATATATTTTAAAGTTGTAAGTAACAAAGCATATTTAATAGAATAATTTATACTACCTAAAGGCATTGCAATTTTTTTTTATAAAGCATGACTTCTAGTTTGAATAAATTAATACTAAGCCCTGAATAATTTCAACTTCTCTAAATAAATATTTAAATAAATCATGGGGTAGAAATAACTTAGGCATATAGAGTGTGAAAAAACTGTTTTGGTAAAATAGAAATGCCAAGTATAAAATAAGTATTACTTTAAATTAGAAATGTAACATTTCAGTTTATTACTGCTATAATAATGACCTTTTATTTTTAACCTGAAAAGATTACTCTTTAAGTTAACACAAAAAACAATAATCAAGTAAATAAAACCATCACAATTATGAAGGGCTTAGATAGGTTGTTAATTCTGATATGTTATAATGGTTTACATTGTTGCACCACATGGGCTCTATACAAAATACCACTGATTTACTATTAATTTTTTCTCTTAGAAGCTTTGTGCCAAGTTATTGTATTGAATCTATTGAATTAGACTTGAAGTTTCCATTATTAAGAGGGATTTTACTCCATGTTTTTCTACACTTCATAAAGTTTCCTATCAATCTAAAACTTTATTAAGGTAGGGAAAAAGTCAATTTTAAAAAACCACCAGCCAAATTTTAGGCATTTTCTCTATTAATTACTAATTATTATTAAATGGTATTTAGCATTAAATCTAAAATTTAACACAAAGGATAATTACGAGCCAAAAAAATCATTTCAAACTATTAAATCATGAATTAAAAAATATTTTAACTCTCAAAAAATCCTTTATATTTGCGCGAGTATATATGGTGGTTGTAGCTCAGTTGGTTAGAGCGCCTGATTGTGGTTCAGGAGGTCGCCGGTTCGAGCCCGGTCTTCCACCCACTTAAAATAAGGGTTTCAGAAATGAAACCCTTATTTTATTTTAAACTTGCAAACAATTTATTTTATGGTTTATGAATATTTAACCATTAAAAAAATATTTATGCTAATTACTGGGCATATGTTCCAGGTTAAAAAAAATAGAAAGTCCAGATATAGGTTGGTCATATATTTAATATTATCTATACATTATTTTAACATTTGAAATTGCAAACTATGAATTTCAAATGAAATTGTATCATTTGATTTCTTAAGTGGTCCGTAAAAAAATAATAAAATTGGCGTTGGTAAAAAAAAACCTCCATAAAGGAGGGTAAAAACTATCTGTTTATTTTAAGTAATTCAACTAAAACTCTATATCTAAATCCATTTGGATCATATTCAGACATTTTAGATTTAGAAAGAATGGACTGGTCATAGTCTGTTGGCGATAAGGCTTTCATTGCTGCATCTAAAGTTGAATAATGATCCCAAGATATTACAGAAGATTCATCCATTCCTTGAGGATAAACTCTTGCTGCTATACCCCATCCAGAAAATCCATCATTTCCAACTTTTTTCTGAAAATAAGGTTTCCATAATTTTAAATTTTCATCTATAAATCCTGATAAATTTTTTGGCTTAGAATAATTCCAAACAGCAAATTTAAAATCAGAACCAGGGATGTTATCCACTATTTTATATACCTGTACCATCATAGTATGAGATAAATCACCTGTAGACACTAAATTTGGATTCATCCCTAAAATTTCTTCTGATTTTCCCCATACAGTTTGAGCAGCATTATTCATTTGATTAAAATCTTTATATATATTCACAAAAACATGTGTAGGCATAGTCTGATCTTCAATCATTTGAGAATTCACTAATCTAAAAAACGCCCAAATTACTTGATCACCATTTTTTATGGCAGATTCAGAAACTTTTGACCAATGATTTAACTCTCTAGACTCAAATTCTTCAAAGTCTTTTTGATCAACCCTTACATAAGTCATTTGTATAATGTTTTGACTAGTTGACTGACAATATCCAAAAACAGAAACTAGTAATAGAATTGATAAAATAATTTTTTTCATTTTGATTAATTTATGATTAATAATACACCTAATTTAAAAATAATAGGTTATTTATCAAATCCACATACCTTAATTAAAAAACGACTTTAATGAAAAAGCTGGGTATACATTAATCTATTAAATATTTTTTATATAATTTATTAAATTAAAATTTCATATAATTGAGTTTTTACCATACAAGCTCAAATTATTTTCTTTCTTATTTTCTATATTTATAAATAAAATTCTTAGTATGATACTAAAAACCCTTCTTATAGTGATGTATGCCTTCATGGCCCTGTGTATTTTCTTGTATATGTATTAGGTTTACTTCCTGAAAAATTTAACTAATAACAGGAAAAAATATTTATTCAAAGAAAAGTTGATTTTTTAATTTTTCAACTCTTTTAATTGTACTTTAAATATCTAAAAACTCAAATCCTTATAGATTAATATATTTGGGATATAAAAAATCTCAACTTTATTTGAATGAAAAAGAGGTTTCTTCTCATTGTATTAGCTCCTCTTTTGGTATTTTCACAAAATTGGAATGATAGGAAAAATTCTGGTAATGAATTTATTGGAATTTCTATTGGATTTCTTGTTCAGGGACAAACAAAATATCCAATGACTTATTATGGACCTAAAGTAATTGGTATACATAACGATGGGGCGTACTATTTTTCTTTTGATTTTTATTTTTCAAAATTTATATTTGGAGCACAGCTTGCAGAAGAATTTTTATACTTGCAAAAAATTGAATCGGCAGGGGTTTGGAAGCCAAGAGGATTTAATGGAAGCTATTCTTCATTAACTCGAAGTTATTGGCTGACTCTAGGGTATACTTTTTTTAATAATTTTTATTTTAAGTTAGGTGCTGGTTTTAGAAAAGGTCCTCAAAAGCAATTTATATACAATAAAATTTCGCCTTCAAAAGTGGCTGAGGGATTTGATTTTTTGAATTCAGATAATATTTTTACAACATCTAAAATTCTGAATAGTTTTTCAGAATGGGATTATAGCTTATCTGTAACCTATCCAATAAAAGTGCTTGAATCTTTTGGTATTGTTCCTGAATTAGGTTATTCGTTAAAACATGGAGGTATAATTACTGGGTTTAGTGTTATTTTTAAATGAAATATTTATTCTACATATTACTCGGAATCATTTTATTTGGTTGTTTTCAACGCACCTTAGAAGAAGAATTTATTCAAATTGAAATAGTAGGTACTGATAGTACTGATTTAAATTCGGATACAATTTCTAAAACTGTTATTTTTTTTGAAAATGGAATTTGTAAATGCCCAGATGCTTCAGATGGTGAATTTGATGAAATTGATGGTGTGATTTATACTGTTGTAAACGATAATTCAATAAGAGCTCAAATTAATAATGGAAATTTAAATTTATGTACATCTCATGTAACCTCTATGCAAAATTTATTTTTATCTAATTATGAATTTAACTCTAACATAAACTTTTGGGATACTTCTAATGTTATAACAATGGAGTCAATGTTTAAAGAAGCATTAGCATTTAATCAAGGGTTAAGTAATTGGGACACATCAAAGGTTGTTAGTATGGAATCAATGTTTGAAAAAGCTATTTCATTTAATAATGAAATTAGTGGATGGGACACTTCCAAAGTAAAAAATATGAATCTCATGTTTAGTGGCGCTTCAGAATTTAATCAAGATATTGGAGATTGGAATACTTCAAGCGTTAGTGAAATGGCTTTTATGTTTCAAAATGCCACTTCTTTTAATCAGAATATAGGAAAATGGGATACTTCAAGTGTAATTACATTAGAATCTATGTTTCATGGGGCAATATTTTTTAATCAAGATATATCAAGTTGGAATACATTGAATGTGATTTCAATGAAATCAATGTTTAAGAACGCAAAAGTTTTTAATCATGATATTGGCAATTGGAATACTACAAATGTGACTACAATGGAATCAATGTTTCAAGATGCATCCCAGTTTAATAAAGCTATTGGAAATTGGAAAACTGAAAATGTAATTTCAATGAAATCAATGTTTGAAAAGACTCAAGAATTTAACCAATCAATCGGGAATTGGAATATTTCAAATGTAATTTCAACTGAGTCTATGTTTAAACAGGCTATTGCTTTTAATCAAGATATTAGTCAATGGGATACTTCTTCTGTTAAGAATATGAACTCTATGTTTTATAGTGCTCTTGTTTTTAATCAAGCTATAGGTAATTGGGATACTCAATCAGTAGTTGAAATGAATTCTATGTTTTACAGAGCGATTGTTTTTAACCAAGATATAAGCCAATGGGATACTTCCTTAGTAACTGATATGGGGTTTATGTTTAGCAAAGCCCCATCTTTTAATCAGAATATTGGAAATTGGAATACTTCTAGAGTAACCATAATGGAATCTATGTTTAATTACGCGACTTCATTTAATCATAATATTGGAGGATGGAATACATCAAATGTAACGACAATGGAATCTATGTTTATTTATGCGGCTTCCTTTAACCAGAATATTGGAAATTGGAATACCTCTAAGGTAACTAATATGTATGCGATGTTTCAAGAAGCTATTTTATTTAATCAGGACATTGGACGTTGGGATACCTCAAGTGTAACCAATATGGGAGCGATGTTTCAAGATGCTCTTGCTTTTAATCAAAATATTGGAGGTTGGAATACCTCAAAAGTAACAAGTATGGTATCAATGTTTAGCAACGTATCAGAATTTAACCATGATCTTAGTTCTTGGGATACATCCAAAGTTAAAAATATGGGGGCGATGTTTAAATATGCTATTTCTTTTAATCAAAATATTGGAGTATGGGATACCTCAAGTGTAACAAATATTTATGCCATGTTCCAAGAGGCTAAAAATTTTAATCAAGACCTTACGGGTTGGTGTGTTACGAACATTATTTCTGAACCCCCTGATTTTGCTACTAATTCTTCATTAATTGAGGAACATAAGCCGCTGTGGGGAACTTGCCCCTAATTTTTTAGTACAATTGTACATTTCAATTTTTTTATGAATTTTTCTTGATAATATTTCAACTGATTATGATACCTCATTAAAAGGAATCATTTGATATAATTAGTAAAGTGATGAAGCTTAAACGCATGAAAAGTTAATTTTATCTACACTTTTTCAATTAATTTCTAGCTCTTAGGAAAGGGAATTAATCGATTTAGATAGATTATAATGCTTTTTCAATATTGCAAATATTTTAATTGAGGTAATTTCAAAGAAAAATACTGAAATTTAAAATTACTCTAATGAACTTAAAACAAAAACCCTCCATTTGAAGGGTTTTTGTAAAAATTAAAAATTTATTTTGGAAGTTGAGCAGGATTAAAATAATAATCTTCTCTCATTATTTCACCATCATCATTTAGGGTATGTTGAAGGTGTTGCATTAATGTACTCACATTTCCTGATTTTCTGTTTTTAATTCTCATTTTCCACCAAGAAATAATAGTCATTTGAGTGCCTTCATATTCAATTGCATCTGGATACCCAATTTCTTGAATATATACTATTTCATATGCGTCAAAAGCAGCTTTAATACTCTCCATTTCCTCGTCTAGAGTTTTAAATTCAAATTCACCAGAATTCATTACGTCGTAAAATCTAGTATTTTCAGAATATAGAGAACGCACTTTTTCAATATCCATATCTTGCATTGCAGCTAAAATCAAACGTACTTTAGAAATATTAGGATGATCTTTATAAACGACACCATTTTTTCGAGTATCATAAGCATCATAAGCCTTTTGCCATAGGAGTTGATCGTCATTTACCCACAACCTTCGTATTTTTCCTTTTTTATCAAAACGAAATGTAGCATATCTTGGCATAGTTAAAATTACCCCCGTATTTTTATCATATCCCGTTAGCCGTTCATAGGTTTTTACATCAATTAAATCATCTTGCTCATATTCTAATACATCAGGATAAGAACCTCCCCAATGTTTAATGGAGAAATTAATTACATTTTCACTGAGGTAAGTGGATCGATTAATTAATTGGTTTGGTGTTCTTGGTGTTCTGGCATTGGTAGTATACCACTGAAAATCTTCTGATAACATAGAACTTAAATCCTCTATATTACCTGTAGTGAAGGCAGTATTAAATTTTTCAACTGTTTCAATTAAAGGATGTTCGATGTAAATTGTTCCATTCTTTTTTTTCTGAGCACTAAGAGTAGTAGTTATGAATAGAAGAGTAAGTAAAAAATAATTTTTCATATTTAATTAATTTATGGTTAATTACTAAATATAATTTATTCATTTTAATTAAATAAGTTTTTTAGGATATTGATTACTTTATGAATTCTTAAAATGATCGCTTTAAATTACTCCATTGATAAATTAGAATAGCTTTTATCTATTAAATAAAAGTTAAATTTAGTTTTTTAAATGTACCTACAATAATTGTTTCTACATTTGTCTTAATCGTTGTGAAAAGGAAAAACTTTTTTATGTTTTGAATTTTAATATACCTTTCTTAAAAGGATAATTTTATACGATTGATTGGTTTATTATTTAAAAACCGCTGGAAAGCCTCCAGTGGTTTTTTTTTAAAAATATTTGATTAATATATTAAAAATGTTTAATTTTTGTGAAAAAAATTGAAACAATGAAATTTGAAAGACCTACTCGTATTTATTTTGATAGATATTCACAGGGAATTAAAACTGAAAAATATTCTTATTTCCAAACAATACTCTATATTATAAATCAATTATTTAAAAAATCTTTCTAAGTTAAATTTCTTCAAAAGGAATTATTTTTGTGTCATTAGGTAAACATAGTGGATGTTTTGTAGTCCCATTTTTGTTTGGTTCATAACAGAAACAACTTTTGTTTATTTTATTTAACAAAAGAGGTGTTACTTCATCACTTTCCCATCCATAAATTGTAATTAACGTTTTTGAAAAAGACTCTAATGATACTTTAAATGGTATGGATGATTACGTTTAACTGTACAATATAATTTCTTTGGTTAGGTCGAAATTATTCTGTATACGTTTGCTAAATAAAATCCTCCATAATCATTAGATTTTGTGAGATGGATTAATCGTCTCACTGTTGGATCTTCTTTATCATCATCAGCGGTTAACGGATTTAAAAGAATATAAAATATAATGGTTTTTTTATATTCCAAATTCTCCATAAAAGAAGCCGATGTTTTTTATCTAAACTAAAATAGACCCCTTATTCAATAATAAAGTTTTAAAATGAAAAACCTAATCCGAAACTGCCAAGTAAAATACCATTCACACCCACCCCTGGAAGAGGAGGTATTTCTTCTGAAAACGATTTTGAAATACCATTTGAAGTTGCAGTAAAATCTATTGAATCAGGAATATTACCAATTCCATAACCTAAATCAAATTTTAAATAAAAGGTTCCCCCAGTTTTTACTCCGACTCTAAAATTAGTAGTTTCTAAATCAAACGGAATAGTTGCGGATCCTTTTGCCCCATTAAGACCAAAGTCAAGATTTTTAAACATTAATTCACTGTCCAAAACACTTTTTCCTATTCCAACAAAAAAACCATATCCTTTTTCACTGGTATAAAAATTAACACCATATTCTAAAAATGAAAAGTTAGAATCTATATCATCTAAGGCTAATTCAATTTTGCTGTAATCTATATAAGGGGCAATGTGATTTTTAAAAATGGGTAGGATAATTTCTCCAGCTCCAGATGCAATTGAAGGGATTCCAAATTTAACTCCTAAAGAAATCCTTTTAATTTTGTTTTCTATGGGAATTATTGAATTTTCAGCATCAATATCATTCTCTTGTCCTAAAGCGAATGATGTACAAAGAATAAAAGTTGATAGGGCAATTTTTAGTTTCATTTCAAAGTGATTTTTTTATTTCGATTAGCTAATTCCCAAGCAGTATAAAAAATAAGTTGAGTGCGTTCAGCCAATATAGGATAGTTTATTTTTTCTGGCGTGTCACTAGGGCGATGATAATCATCATGTGTACCGTTAAAATAAAAAATTACGGGGATATTATTTTTGGCAAAATTGTAATGATCACTTCTATAGTAAAAACGATTTGGATCTTGATCATCATTATAGGTATAATCAAGTTTGTATTGCATATATTTTTGGTTTACAGTTTCAGAAATTTCATGTAAATCGAGACTTAGTTTGTCAGAACCAATTAAATAAACATAACGAGGGTCTTTATCCTCCCGTTTAGGATCAAGCCTACCTACCATGTCAATATTTAAATTCACCATGGTTTGGCTTAAAGGATATAAAGGGTTATCGGTGTAGTATTTAGAGCCTAATAATCCCTTTTCTTCACCTGTTACGTGTAAAAAAACTATGGATCGCTTAGGTCCTTGCCCTTCTGCTACTGCAGTTTGAAAAGCTTCAGCAATCTCCAATAATGCAACCGTCCCAGAACCATCGTCATCTGCACCATTGTGAATTTCACCACCCTGTATTCCCACATGATCTAAATGAGATGAAATTACAATATATTCATCTGGAAACTCACTTCCTTTAATTATGGCAACAACATTTTCTGTTTCAACAATATTTCCCTTAATATTCAATGCCATAGGCTGAAGATAATTTATCGAGCCTTTTGCAGGTTGAATGGAATGGGTTGAATAAAAATGAGTTAAAAAATCAATAGCTTTCTTTTGGCCGGGAGTACCTGTTTCTCTCCCTTCAAAGTAATCTGATGCATAGACATAAAGTAATTCTTGAAGTTCCTGTGAGGTGATACTAGAAGCATAATCGGTCACACTTTTTGTCATTTGGCTTATTCCGATAAGTGGGAATATCAAAATGAGGGTATAAATATTTCGCATGTAATTTTTATTTGAATATAATAAATATTTAAAAGCGTGCTATTTTCTTTGGATATAAATTTAAAACAATGAATACAAGATGTAATCTCATTAAATTTATTTAATTAGGAGTACAAAAACTGTATCTTGAACTATAAAAAAGGATAGTTTAATAATATTATGAATTTAGACACTTTAGGACTTTTTTTTGTTAGCGCTCTTAGTTTGACATTGTTACCAGGACCTGATATCTTGTTTGTTTTGAGTTCAAGTATAGCCCAGGGATGGAAAAAAGGAATTACTATTAGTTTGGGTTTAACTTTAGGCATTTTAATTCATACCCTTATTGTAGTATTAGGAGTGGGAACAGTTTTACAACAAAATCCAACAGTACTTCGATTTATCCAATGGTTTGGAGCTTGTTATTTAATTTATTTGGGTATCATCAAATTCATAAACTATAAAAAAGAAACTAAACCTACTACTTCCAACCTAAAAAAAATGATATCTCCATTTTGGACAGGATTTATAATGAATGTTTCTAACCCTAAGGTTAGCTTGTTTTTTATTAGTTTCTTTCCAGGTTTTTTATTTCATGAAAAATGGTCCTTTCAGCTTCAATTATTATTCTTGGGAATTCTCTTTTTTACACAAGCTTTGATTGTATTTTCGATCGCATCACTTCTTGCAGATCGTTTAGGAAAAGTAATCAATCCATCCCCAAATCAAAATTTTTGGAACAAATTACAAGCATTTGTTTTTTTTGGTATAGCTCTATATTTATTGATCTCGTAAATGGAACAAAAAACAACACTTGTTGAATGCCCTCGAGATGCGCTTCAAGGGTATTCTAAATGGGTCCCTACTAAAAAAAAAATAGCTTATTACCAGTCCTTATTAAACGTTGGTTTTTCTATTTTAGATTGTGGAAGTTTTGTCTCTCACAAAGCTATTCCTCAAATGTCAGATACCTCAGAAGTAATAAATGAATTGGATTGTACCCATTCAACAACTAAATTACTTACCATTGTTGCTAATGTCAGAGGAGCTGAAGAGGCTGTGAAATTTAATAAGATTAGCTATTTAGGATATCCATTGTCTATATCTGAAAACTTTCAGATGCGTAACACAGGAAAAACAATCCAACAATCAATTCCTATCTTATCTGAAATCATTCGCTTAGCAAGAGAAGCCAATAAAAATGTTGTAGTTTATTTATCAATGGGCTTTGGAAATCCTTATGGCGATCCATGGTCAAATGAAATTATAGTAGATCGAGTACATGAATTGGAGGCTATGGGAATTCAAACAATATCCCTATCTGATACAGTAGGAAGTGCTCAATACACAGGCATCTATTCTTTATTTTCGGCTTTAATCGAATCCTTTCCCAAACTTGAATTTGGGGCACATTTTCATACACATCCAAACCAATGGAAAGATAAAATGAATGCATCTTACCTTGCGGGCTGTAGAAGATTTGATGGCACAATAATGGGTAGGGGAGGGTGCCCAATGGCAGCTGATCATTTAGTAGGAAATATGCCCACTGAAAAAATAATTTCTTTTTTATCTGCAAAAAACAGTCCTTTACTATTAGACTTGTTAGCCTTTGAAAGTGCCTATAATAAATGCCTTAAATTATTTAATTAATTTTTATAATACCTCTTCGTTTCTTTTAAATTGAGTCATATATTTGTGCATTATTTATAATTAATCTAAATAAAATTAAAAAATGTACCGCCTTTTGCACCTATTCCCATTTATTTTTACAACATCAGTTTTAATAGCTCAAGAAAACAAAATTTTTATTACAGATTCAATTCAACAGTTAGATGAAGTAATTATTAAAGCCAATACAATTTTAGGCAATAAATTTGTTGCTCAAAACAGAACAGGAGCTTCCTATTTTTTGTCTACAGAAGAATTAAATGATTTTGGATATAGTGATATAAATAGGGCGTTAAAAGCCGTGCCTGGGGTTAATTTTTATGAAGAAGATGGTTTTGGATTGCGACCTAATATTAGTCTTAGGGGAACTTCGCCTCAGAGGAGTTCAAAAATCACATTAATGGAAGATGGTGTTTTAATTGCCCCAGCTCCTTACAGTTCACCTGCTGCCTATTATTTTCCTTCTATTGCTCGAATGGAAGCCGTTGAAATTCTCAAAGGGAGTAGTCAAGTACAATATGGTCCTTTTACAACTGGTGGAGTAATCAATATGATTTCAACTACTATACCGGAAGAAAATGTGAAAGCCAAATTTCAAAGTTCTTACGGAAGTTATAATAGTAATCAAATTTATACATCAATAGGACAATCTTCAGAAAATATTGGTTATGTTATCGAATACCTTTCAATGAGTTCAGATGGATTTAAAAAACTAAACATGTTTGAGAATACAGGATTTGATATTACTGATTTGATGGGGAAAATTAGAATTCAATCTGATAAAAATTCGAGCACCCCTCAATTATTTGAAGTCAAATATCATTTATTCGATGAGCTCTCTAATGAAACTTATTTAGGGATTACGAAACAAGATTTTGAAAATACTCCTTTTATACGTTATGCTACCTCTCAGCAGGATAAAATGGATGCGAAACAAACGCAACTTATGCTTACACATAGTATAAATTTGACTCCTCGTTTTACCATAGTTACAAACGGATATAAAAATATTTTTTCTAGGAACTGGTACAAATTAAACAACGTAATCTTAAATAAAGTTTCTAAAAGTTTAGATGATGTTTTAAATAATCCCTTAGAAAATTTAGATTTTTTGAACGTTTTGAAAGGAGAGGTCAATTCTGAAAGAGACGCTTTAATATTACGAGCAAACAACCGTGTATACACTTCAATGGGTCTTCAAACTAAAATTGACATACACTGGTATGGAAACTCAGGAGGGTTTCATGACATTGAAGTTGGGGCTCGGTATCACTTTGATGAAGAAGATCGTTTTCAATGGGAAGATGGTTATCAGATCCAAAATAATTCTCTTTCCCTTACATCTCAAGGAGCGAAAGGAGCAAAAGGTAATCGTATAGCTAGCGCAACCGCTTTTGCAAGTTATGTTTTGTATAAATACAAATTCAATAATTTCACATTTACCCCAGGTATTCGTATTGAATCTATAAATTTAAAAAGAGTAGATTATGGGAGCTCAAACCCCAATAGAAATTATCAAAACAGTGATGTAAGAGAGAATGACATTACCGCTTTCATTCCAGGTATTGGCTTTAATTATACCTATTCAAATCAAGTTTCTTTTTTTGGCGGAGTTCATAAAGGATTTTCTCCTCCAGGAAATGCTCCAGGAGAAAAACCCGAAAAAAGTACGAATTTTGAATTGGGATCACGTTTTGCAAACGGCAAATTAAGTGGAGAGTTCATAGGATATTTTAATGATTATACAAATTTACTTGGGAGTGACCTCGCTGCTTCTGGTGGAACAGGATCTTTAGATCAATTTAATGCTGGAAGTGTTCATGTAAGCGGAATTGAACTCCTTTTAAATTATAATTTCACCCTACTGCTTTATGGTATCTTTTAACGATTACTTCTGGTTGCGGATTTTCTTGTATTGTTTGATGTTTAGTTATAGGATAAAGTGCTTCGTGTTGTGGATTGATAACAGGATTTCCGCAACTGATTAGGAGTTGGCTTATGAGTAAATTATATGCTATTACTCTTTGCAATGTAGTTATAGTATTCTTTTTCATATTCATAGTATTTGAAGGTTAAATGTGTTTTGGAATTCAGGATACTTTTAGAAGGTATAAATTTATTTTCCAAAATGCAATAGGTGTTGATCAAAAACGACAACAAATAGCAACGTGTGTAGTGGACAAGAAAAAAGCCAAGACAAA
>JALRBW010000070.1 GCA_023257625.1 Flavobacteriaceae bacterium
CATAAACCATAAACCAATAACCAGATTTATTAAGCCTTCGGCTGATGACGTGAGGGAATACGCAAAGGAAATTGGATTCTACGTAAATGCAGATCATTTCCTGGACTACTATGAAGCTCGTGGCTGGAAGATGTCTGGAAATCAACCTGTTAAAGACTGGAATTGGATTTTGTCGTTTTTGAGCGCTATCATAAAGGGCTTTCCCTCCTTTAAAGCTACCCGTAAATCCTACTCCCTTTATAAGTGGGTGCAAAACCAATTGTAATCCAACAGCATGTGAGTGTCCACCAAGATGTGAAAATATACCCTTAGGTAATTTGCATTTTTCGATTGCTTTTAAAATAGCTTGGGCAACTAGCTCACTAGTTCCTGCATGAAAAGGATGTGCTTTAACAAGTACTGGACATCCTGCCGCAAAAGCGGATATGGTGTCTCCTCCAGCAGTTGAAAAAGCAAGTGGAAAATTACTAGCTCCAAATACAACTACGGGTCCTATAGGCTGAAGCATTTTTCTTAAATCAGGCCCTGTGGTATGAAGGATAGGCTGAACATAAGAGCCCTCTTGTAGCAATTCAACAAAACGCTCAATTTGATCTAAAGTACGTTGCAATTCACCCTTAGATCTACCTTCTGGCAAAGCTGATTCCATTTGATACATTTCAATAATGTTGGCACTATTGGCTTCTATTTCAGCTTTGATTGAAGACAAAAAGTTTGCTTTTTTTACTGATGACCATTTTGCCATTTCTTGGGCACGAAGTGCGGCCTGTTGAACAGCACTTTCAATCTGTAAATGAGTAGCTTCTTGAAATAAAGTGGGTAGTGAAACTTTATCTTTAGGATTGACAGTTTGAAAGGTGTTGGACTGATTGTTTGATTCCCAATGTCCAGCAATTAAATTTTTTCCTGTCATAATAGGTATTTCTTATAATCCAATTTTGTTGGTCGAGTAGCCAAACAATCCTTTATTATTTTCTCCACGCGTTTATAAGCTATTCCCTTTAGAGGCAAGCGTGGTTTTCTTACATATCCGGTTCCCATACCTGTTGCTTTTTCACACATTTTAATGTTTTGGACTAATTGAGGAGAAATATCAAGTTCTAATAAGGGTAGAAACCAACGAAATAATGATTTGGCTTTTTCCCATTCACCTGCTTTGCAATATGAATATAAAGCGACTGTCTCTTCTGGAAAAGCGTCAACCAAACCAGCAACCCATCCATTAGCACCCATTAAAAGACATTCCATGGCAATTGTATCTACACCGCATAAAATACTAAATCGATCCCCAAAGCGATTAATCATTCGGGTAATGTTTGTTACATCTCGTGTTGATTCCTTTACCGCATTTATATTTTCATATTTTGAAAGTGAATCAAACATTTCTAAAGTAACCTCAATTTTATAATCTATAGGATTATTGTATATCATGATTGGTATAGATACAGCTTGAGATACTGATATAAAATAAGCAACTGTTTCGTCGTCAGTAGCCTTATAGCGCATTGGAGGCAAAAGCATTAACCCATTTGCTCCTAATGATTCAGCCTGTTGAGCAAGACGAATAGCTTCAGCCGTTGATTGTTCAGCAATATTTACAATTACTGGAATTTTTCCAGCCACCTGTTGCCGCGTAGCTTCTATAAGAAGTTTTTTTTCGGATTCCATTAAAGTACTTGCCTCCCCTAAGGTACCCCCAAGAATAATTCCATGAACCCCTGCTTTAATCTGTTCGTTTAAATTGTTAATAAAGGCCTCTAATGCTAAATCTCCATTACGGTCAAATTGAGTCGTAATTGCAGGCATAACTCCCTCCCATTTGAAGTTCTTCATTTTTGTTAATTATATTCTGCCCTAAATATAAGTTTTAAAAAAGATTTTTACCTTCCCAATGAATACATCATTTTAACTATGTCTCAAACTTATTTTTTTAAAAGTCCCTTGGGAACTTTAGAAATTGTAACCTCAGAAAATCAACTCCTTTCAATTCAATTTTCTAATCAAATAATTCTTCAAAATACTTCATCATCATCCTCATTTGTAAATTCTATATTTCAACTTTTAACTACTTATTTTGAAAAAGGGACAACACCCTTGCCTCAAAACTTAAATCCTTTAGGTACACATTTTCAAAAAAAAGTTTGGGCTCTCGTTCAGTCTATCCCTGCTGGTTCATGTTATACTTACAAACAACTTGCACTTCAATTAGGTGATAAAAAAGCAGTTCGAGCATTGGGAAGTGCATTAAGTAAAAATCCTATTTTAATATTAATTCCGTGTCATCGAGTAATAGGAACTAATGGATTTCTTACCGGATATGCTGGCGGTCTTGATCGAAAAAAATGGTTGTTAGAACACGAGGGATTTCTGAATCAAAAAAGCTTACTTTTGTAAGTATCACCCCTTTAAAGACATATCCAAAAAAATAAATGAAAAAAACTTTACCCTTAATTGCCCTTTTAGTAATCTCTTTATGGGGCATTCTTTACATTTCTGATTATAATTATTTGCTAACTGCTATTTCAAAAATTTACTTAAAAGGGCATACAACCGCTTTTTTATCAGACTATCAATATTTTGATAATACCCTATTACCTCCTTCTCAAAAACCTCAACCATGGCCCATTCATAAAAAGTATAATTCAACTCAATTACCTAATGAAATAGAACAAAAAAATGCTGCATGGGGAACGGTAGCTTTTCTTATCATTAAAAATGATAGTCTTTATTTTGAAAAATATTATGATGGGTATGGTGTGGATTCTAAAAGTAATTCTTTTTCTATGTCTAAAAGTTATATTGCTGCCATGTTGGGTAAAGCCATTGATGAGGGCTATGTAAAAAGTATAGACCAGCCTGTAATAGATTTTATTCCTGAATTAAAGGGAGACTATGCAAGCCAAGTAACTGTAGGTGATTTAGCTTCAATGGCTTCAGGTCAGCGTTGGGATGAAGCCTATTACTCTCCCACTTCAGTTACAACTGCTGCTTATTTTGTAGAAGATTTGGGTCAATTAATTCTGGATCAACCCATTGAAGAACAGCCAGGAATCTCTTTTAAATATAAAAGTGGTACTACACAACTATTGGCAATGGTTATTGCTAGGGCTACTGGGAAGACCCTAACCGAATATCTTTATGAAAGTTTATGGAATCCTATAGGTATTGAACACGAGTCGAGCTGGCAAGTTGATAGCAAAGAAAACGGCTTGGAAAAAGCGTATTGCTGTATTGCTTCAAATGCAAGAGATTTTGCACGATTAGGAAAGCTTTATAAAGACTTTGGAAAATGGAATGGAGAAAGAGTATTAGACTCAACCTTTATTGCCCATTCGCTAAAAGCACGATTTGAAAAGAGTCCACAATACGGTTACAGTTGGTGGCTGAAACAATTTAAAGGGTATAATACTTTTATGATGAGAGGACATTTGGGTCAATATGTAATTGTTTTTCCTGAAGAAAATATGATCCTAATTCGACTAGGACATAGTAAAGGGCCCGATAGTACCAACGATGATCCCTTTACCCCTGATATTTATGCTTACATGGAAGCTGCTTTAGAACTTAACACTCATGCTTCAGAACCTTGATATTAAAAAAATTCTTTTCTTAGACATTGAAACTGTTCCGCTGTATCCTGATTTTGGAGTAGTACCTGAAGAGGAACAGCTTTATTTTACTGAAAAAACCGCCTACCAAAGAAAAGACGAAATCTCTCCAAAAGATTTTTATTCTCATGCAGGTATATGGGCTGAGTTTGGTAAAATAATTTGTATTTCAGTGGGATATTTTGCTTCAACAACAAATCCTCGAGATTTTAGATTACGTAGTTTTTTTGGAGAAGAAAAAGCATTATTAATAGAATTTAAGACATTATTGGATATGTTTTTTAATTCAGCAAGGCACCGGTTATGTGGTCACAATGCTAAGGAATTTGATTTTCCATTTATTGCCCGTCGTATGATAATCCATCAAATTGAGCTTCCTAAAATGCTGCTCCTTTTTGAAAAAAAACCTTGGGAAGTTCCACATATAGATACAATGCATCTATGGCGTTTTGGTGATTTTAAACATTATACCTCACTAAAACTTATGGCCCATGTGTTACAAATACCTTCACCTAAAGAAGATATAGACGGTAGTCAGGTAGCGAAAGTTTACTATGAAGAAAATGATTTGGAGCGCATAATAACCTATTGTGAAAGAGATGTAGTAACCGTTACTCAACTCTTTTTACGTTTACGTATTGAACCCCTTTTAGAAGAAAATGAAATTTCTTTTAGTCAACTAAAAAAATGAGTATCTTAAAAAAATTTAATCGCGATAGCAAATGAACTATTTAAACTCAGAAGAAAACCAATTTGATGCTATTGTTGTAGGATCAGGAATAAGTGGAGGATGGGCTGCAAAAGAGCTCTGTGAGAAAGGGCTTAAAACCCTTGTATTAGAACGCGGAAGAATGGTCAGACACATAGATGATTATCCTACCATGAACCTTGACCCTTGGGATATGGAGAACGGTGGGGCGACACCTGAAGCAATTCTAGCCAAAGATTATGATAAACAACGTCGTTGGGGAGTTAACGAAACCAAACGTCATTTTTATAATAAAGATTCTGATTATAATTATTTAGAGGATAAGCCATTTGATTGGATTCGTGGAACGCAAGTTGGTGGCCGATCCTTAATTTGGGGGCGGCAAACCTATCGATGGAGTGATTTAGACTTTGAAGCCAATGCCAAAGAAGGTATAGGTGTTGATTGGCCAATTCGCTATAAGGATATAGCACCATGGTATGATCATGTAGAAAAATTTATAGGTGTAAGCGGCGAAGCTTTGAATTTACCTCACCTTCCCGATAGTCTTTTTCTGCCTCCTATGGAACTCAATTGTTTAGAAAGTCATTTGCGCGATACCATAGCCAGCCATTATAATGACAGATTATTAACTATTGGTCGTGTAGCGCATATCACACAAGGCACAAAAGAGGGAGCAGGAAGGTATGCATGTCAATTTCGTAATCGTTGTGACCGAGGGTGTCCTTTCGGTGCCTATTTTAGCTCTAATTCATCAACGCTGCCCGCTGCAGAAGTAACCGGTAATTTAACACTCCGACCTGATTCAATTGTAGCAGAAGTGCTTTATGATGAAAAAACTCAAAAAGCTTCAGGAGTACGCGTTATTGATGCACATACAAAAGAATCTATTGAGTTTAAATCTAAGATTGTATTCTTGTGTGCCTCTTCAATGGGGTCTACCTCAATATTAATGCAGTCTAAATCTGATCGTTTTCCAAATGGCATGGGGAATGATAGTGGTGAATTAGGCCATAACATCATGGACCACCAATTAGGAAGTGGTGCTTCAGGAAAATTTGATGGATTCAAAGATAAGTACTTCACGGGGCGACGCCCAAATGGATTCTATATTCCTCGATTTAGAAATTTAAACGGTAAAGACAAAAATGTAGATTTTCTTCGTGGATACGGATACCAAGGAGGAGCTAGTCGAAGTGATTGGTCTGAGGCAGTTTCTGAACTAGGGTATGGAAAAGCCTATAAATCAGAAATTCTTAAACCCGGAGGTTGGAACATTGGAATGGGAGGATTTGGTGAAGTATTACCCTATCATGAAAATCGAATGTACTTAAACTATGATCAGCTTGACAAATACGGACTTCCAACTATAGTATTTGATGCAGAGTTTAAAGAAAATGAAAAGAAAATGAAAGAAGATTGGAAAGTACAGGCTGCAGAAATGTTAGAAGCTGCAGGCTGCAAAGAGGTTACTATTTATGACTCTAATGCACCTATTGGAAAGGGAATACACGAAATGGGAACCGCACGTATGGGACATGATCCAAAAACTTCTGTTTTAAATAAGTTCAATCAAATACATAGCGTACAAAATGTGTTCGTTACCGATGGTGCATGTATGACTTCATCGGCCAATCAAAATCCATCATTAACGTATATGGCTATTACAGCGCGCGCAGTAAATCATGCAGTTGAAGAATTAAATAAACAAAATTTATAAATTGTTGTTATGCCTACTACCAAGGCATCACTTATAGAAATTAAAAATGCATCGCTTAACATAGGCGATGCTTTTATTTTAAATGAGGTATCCATAAGCGTTAAAAAAGAAGAAATTGTTGCTCTTGTTGGAGAATCAGGAAGTGGAAAATCAATTACAGCCTTAACGCTATTAGGACTTCAGCCTAGACTTTCAAGAATTACTGCAGAAAAGTTAACTTTTGGTCAAAAAAATTTATTGACTCTTTCTTCTAAAGAATGGGAAAGTATTAGAGGCAAAGAAATTGGTATGGTATTTCAAGAGCCACAATCCAGTTTAAACCCAACCCTTCTTTGCGGGATTCAACTCATAGAGGTACTTAAAAAGCATACCTCCTTCTCAAAAAAAGTACAGCAAGAAAAAATCATTACACTATTACATGAGGTTCAATTACATGATACTGATCGAATTTTAAAATCCTATCCACATCAACTTAGTGGAGGGCAAAAACAGCGTGTAATGATAGCCATGGCATTATTGTGTAATCCAAAACTTTTGATTGCTGATGAACCCACAACTGCGCTGGATGTTACTGTACAAAAGGAAATTTTACAACTTCTAAAAAGACTCCAACAAAAATATAAAATGAGTGTCTTATTTATATCACATGATTTAGCCTTAGTAAAAAACCTCGCGAAACGTGTTTATGTAATGCATCAAGGAAAAGTTGTAGAATCTGGATTAGTCTCTTCCCTTTTTAGTCAACCAAAGCATCCCTATACAGCCGGATTGTTAGCTGCTCGACCTGATGTAAATATACGACCAAAAAGACTTTTGACATTAGCCGATTTTGAAAAAAGAATTACCCGTCAACCCATAATTTCCGTTCAAGAAAGAGCTACACTTCATAAACTTTTATACCAACAACCTCCATTACTAGAAATTAAGGGATTTGAAAAAATATATATTAAAAAACATTGGTGGAAAGCAAACGAATCCTTTCGTGCCGTTGACAAAATTGATTTTAGTTTATTTCCTGGTGAAGTTCTAGGTCTTGTGGGCGAATCGGGTTGTGGCAAGTCAAGTTTAGCGAAATCTATAGTTTTTCTAAATCCCCCTTCTCAGGGCTCTTTAATATATCAAGGGCAAATTATAGACCCAAAAAATCATGAAGAAATAAAAAAGCTTAGGAAAGACATTCAATTTATATTTCAGGATCCCTATTCTGCATTACATCCCTTAAAAACGATAGGAGACGCTATTGAGGAAGTATTTCGAGTTCACCGTCCTAATCTTTCAAAAAAAGAATATTCCCTACAATGTCATCACTTGCTTGATCAAGTTGGAATATACTCTCATTTTTATCATCGTTACCCTCACGAGTTATCGGGAGGTCAACGTCAACGTGTTGTCATTGCCAGAGCATTAGCAACTGATCCTAAAATTTTAATTTGTGATGAGAGTGTAGCCGCTTTGGATATATCCATTCAAGCTCAAGTTCTTAATTTACTCAATGATTTAAAAGATCAATTTAAATTGAGTTATCTTTTTATATCACATGACTTAGCAGTTGTTAAATATATGGCAGATCGAATAATGGTTATGGAAAAGGGGAATCTAGTTGAAATCCAAGAAGCAGATATGCTTTATTCTAATCCGAGAAATGAATACACAAAAAAGCTAATCTCAGCTATACCTATGTAACGGAATTAGGTGGAGGGATTTGGAATCTGTTCATGTACTTTATTAATTGCCTCTAGCGTATCATCAGATAACATAATGGCAGTACTACCAATATTTTCTTTAAGTTGTTCTAATGTAGTTGCCCCTATTATGTTGCTTGTCATAAAAGGCCTGTCGTTAACAAAGGCTAAGGATAATTGAGTTAGTGAAATTCCTGCTTGATCAGCAATTTTTTGATAAGCCTCTACTGCATGTGCACAGTTTATAGAACTATAGCGATCATAATGTGGAAATAATGTTAAGCGTGCATTTTCAGGTAATTTTCCTCCTCTATACTTCCCCGAAAGGACACCAAAAGCAAGTGGAGAATAAGCCAAAAGCCCAACATTTTCCCGATGACAAACCTCTGCATTTCCAGTTTCAAAAGTTCGGTTTAAAAGAGAATAAGGATTTTGAATGGTTCGAATTCTAGGACGCTCATTTACTCCTTCTTGAAGAAATCGCATCATACCCCAAGGAGTCTCATTTGACAAACCTATAAATCGAATTGTTCCCTTTTTTACGTGTTCTGATAAAGCATCTAAAACTTCGGATATATTATCCTCCCATTGATCACCACGAGAATAGGTGTATCCTCTTTTACCAAAAAAATTGGTAGGCCTTTCAGGCCAGTGAAGTTGATAAATATCAATATAATCTGTCTGTAACCGTTTTAAATTTCCTTCAATAGCTAAATCAATAGTCTTTTTAGAATAGCTTTTATCTGTACGTATGTGTTGAGTAAAGGCTGCAGGACCTGCTATTTTACTAGCTAAAATAATATCTTTTCGTTTTCCTGTTTTTTTAAACCATGTACCAATTATACGTTCGGTTTCTCCTTGTTCCTCTTTACGAGGAGGCACAGGATATAACTCAGCAGTATCAAAAAAATTAATTCCATGTTCTACGGCATAGTTCATCTGGTCATGTCCTTCTTGTTCGTTATTTTGTCTACCCCAAGTCATAGTTCCTAGACAAATTTTACTCACTTGTATTGAGGTTCCGGGAAGTGTATTGTATTCCATTTATTAGTTGTTGGATTGCAAAAGTTCTGTAAATTCTTCAATAGAAGGGCTTAGAATTACTTCAATTCTTCGGTTAGCCGCTCTACCTTCAGCTTCTTGATTAGATGCAATTGGCAAATATTCACTTCGCCCAGCTGCAGTAATATTTTGAGGTAAAACTCTATTGTTTTCCAGAAGTATTGAAACCACAGCTGTGGCTCTTTTGGTAGATAAATCCCAATTGTTGGTAATGGCTCCTATTGGAGTTAATGGAACGTTATCTGTATGACCTTCAATCAAAATATTGATGTCAGGATTTTCTGCCAGAACATTTGCTAATTCTCTGAGTGCTAGTTTTCCTTTGGCTTCCACATTCCAACTTCCAGATTGAAATAATAATTTATTTTCCATAGAAACATACACCTTACCATTTCGCTGTTCTACCGTTAAACCCTTTCCATCAAAATTTAATAATGCTGTTTTTAATTTTTCTTTTAAAGCTGTTAATGCCTTTTTTTGTTCTTCTATACTTTGCTCTAATTGCGTAATTCGGTCGGTTCGTTGTTCTAATTCTGTTTTTTTAATTGCAATTTCTCGTAAAAGTTGATTGTTTTCTTCTATTCGATTTTGAATTATTGACTCACTATTTTGTTTTAATAAATCAAATTCGTGCTGAAGTATTTTTAAATTCTGAAGGTTTTTTGCCACACTATCTCGTGAACGAGCTAGTTGGGTAAGGGTAATCCTTTGATCTATTCTTGTTTGATCAGCAATTTTTTGAATTGAATCTTTCGATTTTTCAAAATTATTTTTCTCCCTTTTAACCACAGCATATCGTGCCTCAAGATCATTAAAAACTTTTGTAGTTACACAATTGGAGAAGAATAATATAAAAAAGTAGACAATGATTAAGTGAACGTGTTTCATTAACTTTATTTTAATTCAATTCCCACTGGACAATGGTCAGAATGTTTTGCTTGGGGAAGTAAGTACGATTTTTGAATTGAAGATTGTAAGGGTTTACTCACTAAGGCATAATCAATTCTCCATCCTTTATTATTGTTTCGTGCATTTGCTCTGTAACTCCACCAACTGTATTGATGTGGTTCTGGATTTAAATACCGAAAGGAATCAATAAAACCTGACTTTAAAAATTGATCTAACCACGCACGCTCTTCAGGTAAAAACCCTGATACTGTTTGATTTCGAATAGGATCGTGAATATCAATGGCCTGATGACAAATGTTGTAATCTCCACAGATAATTATATTTGGAAATTCTTTTTTTAACTGATCAACGTATTCCTTAAATTCATTCATAAATTTAAATTTATACAACAGACGGTCAGGATTCGTTCCAGAAGGCAGGTATAAACTCATTATAGAAAATTCTTCAAAGTCAACGCGTAATATTCTACCCTCATTATCCATGTGTTCAATACCACTCCCATAGACCACATTTAAAGGCTTTTGTTTTGTGAAAATGGCCACACCACTATACCCCTTTTTTTGAGCTGAAAACCAATAATGATAGTATCCTAAATCAGATAAGAATTGAGTTTCTACTTGCTCTTTTAGGGCTTTAGTTTCTTGTAAACAAATAACATCTGCTTGGGTGGCTTTTAACCATGATGCAAACCCTTTGTTCAGAGCTGCTCTTATTCCATTTACGTTGTATGAAAGTATTTTCAACGTTTTTTTTACGAAGATAAAAAATACTTAGCGTTGTTAAAATTTATATTCTTCTCAAGTAATAAATAGAAGTGATATTCTTTGAAGTTAATTTTATTTTATCGAAACTATTTTAAGTAACTCGATTTTTAGATTAGAGTTAATATTAAGAAATTCTAGGCTATAATTTTTTTAGTAGCGTTGATATTGAAACCGAATCCTCAATAATCGTTTTTAATTGCGTCACAGCTACTCGTTCTTGAAGCATGGTATCCCGATTTCGTAAGGTTACTGTTTGATCTTCTATACTTTGATGATCCACAGTGACACAAAAGGGGGTACCTAAGGCATCTTGTCTTCGGTAGCGTCTTCCAACAGCATCTTTTTCATCGTAAGAAGTGGTAAAATTCCACTTTAATTCTTCTACAATTTCTCTTGCCATTTCAGGTAGTCCATCTTTTTTTACCAAGGGCAAAACAGCAACTTTAGTAGGTGATAATGCTGGAGGCAACTGCAAAAGTGTTCGTGTAGATCCGTCCTCTAAGGTCTCTTCTTTTAAAGCATTCGATAATACTGCTAAAAACATACGATCAAGTCCAATTGATGTTTCCACTACATAGGGAACATAGTTTTTATTCTGCTCAGGATCAAAATATTGTAATTTTTTCCCTGAGTATTTTTCATGATTCCCTAAATCAAAATCAGTTCTTGAATGGATTCCTTCTAATTCTTTAAATCCAAAGGGAAATCTAAATTCAATGTCAGCAGCAGCATCGGCGTAATGCGCCAACTTATCGTGATCATGAAATCGATAGTTTTCATCTCCCATACCTAAAGCCAAATGCCACTTCAAACGGGTTTTCTTCCATTGCTCATACCATTCCTTTTGAGTTCCTGGAGGAATAAAAAATTGCATTTCCATTTGTTCAAATTCTCGCATCCGGAAAATAAACTGTCGAGCAACTATTTCATTTCGGAAGGCCTTCCCAATTTGGGCAATACCAAAGGGTAATTTCATACGCCCTGTTTTTTGTACGTTGAGAAAATTCACAAAAATACCCTGCGCAGTTTCTGGGCGTAAGTACAAATCCATAGCGGTTTCAGCAGAGGCACCTAATTTAGTACCAAACATAAGGTTGAACTGTTTAACATCAGTCCAATCTCGGGAACCTGATTCAGGACAGCTTATTTCTAATTCTTCAATTAATGCTTTTACATCTGCTAAATCTTCATTCTCTAGTGATTTCCCCAATCGTTTTAATATTGATTCTGCCTTAGCTTGGTATTCTATAACTCTTGGATTTGTTGCTATAAATTGTGCTTTGTCAAAAGCGGTGCCAAATCGTTTTGCAGCTTTCTCAATTTCTTTTTCTATTTTATCTTCAATTTTAGTCACATATTCTTCAACTAAAACATCTGCGCGATACCTTTTTTTAGAAACTTTGTTATCAATTAATGGATCATTAAACGCATCTACATGACCTGAGGCTTTCCACGTAGTTGGGTGCATAAAAATGGCAGCATCAATTCCTACAATGTTGTCATTTAATTGTACCATTGCTTTCCACCAATATTCTCTAATATTGGCTTTTAATGCCGCGCCATTTTGACCGTAATCATAAACGGCGCTTAGCCCATCATAAATTTCACTTGAAGGAAAGACAAAGCCATACTCTTTGGCATGGGATATAACTTTTTTGAATTGTTCGGATTGCTGCGTCATGGCGCAAAATTAATTCTTTTTGTTATTTTTATGGTGCCTCAATTCAGAATCTGTGAAATTTAATACTTCCCTAATTTTTCAATCCTTCTGTGATTTATTTTTTCCCAGAAACTGCTTGGGATGTGTCTCTTTTTTAATGCCATATGAAAAAGGGCTTTGTATTGATTGTCAACTTCAGTTATCTCGCACAAATTTTAACCTTGATCCAAACAATCCGTTGGTATTAAAACTAAGAGAAAGCATCCCAATTTATAGGGCAACAGCATTGTTTTATTTTCAAAAAGGAGGTGCCTTTACACATATGATTCATTTGTTGAAATACAAAGGAATAAGAAAAAGTGGTGTTTATTTAGGAAATTGGCTAGGCGTATCTCTCAAAGAAAGTCCTTTTTATAAAGATCTAACAGGAATTATAGCCGTTCCCCTGCATCCAATTAAAAAAAAACAAAGGGGGTACAATCAAAGTGATCTAATTGCTAATGAAATATGTGAGGTTTTAAATGTAAAGGTTTACACAACTGCTCTGGTGCGAATAAAAAACACTTTATCACAAACTAAAGCTGGAAAATCAAAAAGGTGGGAATCAATGAATAACGCCTTTTGTTGTAGCCCTGAATTTAAAAATCAAAAGGGACATTTTCTACTTGTAGATGATGTTATTACAACTGGAGCCACTCTTGCTTCTTGTGCTCAAGCCCTTTTAAAAGAGAATTCAATAAAATTAAGTGTTGCTGCTTTGGGGTATAGGTTGTAAGTAGAATATTACGTTATTTTGTGGGGAATCTTTAAGAAGTGAAAAAAATAGCCCTCCATTTTATTATTCTTATAGGAATATTACTCCTTTTAGGGGTAGGTTGTGCCAAAAGAGCCTCACCTACTGGAGGGCCTAGAGATAGTCTTCCAGCTGTTTTAATAAATTCTTCTCCGAAAATAAACACAACTTTTTTTGACAAAGACCAGATTATACTCACTTTTGATGAGTATGTCACTTTGAAAGATATAAGCAAACAACTTATTATTTCACCTCCCTTAAATTCAGATCAATACAAAGTCTATCCTGTAACAGGTGCTTCAAAAAAAGTAACTGTTAAACTATTAGATACCTTACTAGAGAACACCACTTACACCTTTAATTTTGGTGAAGGTATTGTTGATTTTAATGAGTCCAATCCTAGCTCTTATCTAACTTATACCCTTTCTACAGGTGCTACTATAGATTCACTTTACATTAAAGGCAACATTACAGATGCTTTCGAAAAAGAAACTAAACGTTTTATTTCCCTTCAATTGTATCCTGTTGATAGTACCTACTCGGATTCTGTAGTATATACAAGAAAACCATTATACGTTACCAGTACACTAGATACAACACGTTATCGATTTCAAAACCTACGAGGGGGAACTTATGAACTTATTGCTCTAGAAGACAAAACTGGAAATTATTTTTTTGATCAGAGTGTAGACAAAATTGGGTTCTATGAACGTCAAATCACCTTACCCCAAGATTCTATAATAAACTTCCGTATTTTCAAAGAAAAGACCAATTTTGTCTGGGACAAACCTTATTTTGTTAATGACCACCATATTGTTATGGGGTATTATGGTGACCGATCAGAAGAATCCTTTAAATTGATTAGTGAAGTGCCCGAAACTTTTGAATCACTAATTACACAAAGTCGTGAAACTGACACATTAAATTACTGGTTCAAAGGAGCAACACTCGATTCTTTAAAATTTGAATACCCTATCAAAGATAGTTTACATATAACAACGGTATTTTTTAAAAATCCCATTAAAGATTCTTTAGTAATTAAAAAATTTACACCTGGAACTTTAGGACTTAAAAATAAGTTTGAAATCCAAAGCAATCTCCCCATAACCAAGGTAGATGATGAAAAATTGATTGTAACTAATGTTGACACCGTCCAAATTCCTGCTCGTTTATACATTCAAGAAAATTATGATCGTATTACCGTAGATTTTGAATCTATTCCAAACGATCGATATACCATTACCCTTTTACCCAATGCCCTCGAAGATTTTTGGGGACAAACCCATGATACGCTCGAATTTAAAACTTCAACCAAAAAAATTGAAGATTACGGTAATATCTTCCTCCGTGTTCAACATGAATCACCCCATCCTTTTATTATTGAATTACTAGAACGTGATAAAATTATTCGTCGCTATGATCGCCCAGTTGAAGGAAACTATTATCCTTTTGAGTTATTAGATGCTGGAAAATACACCGTACGATTAATTGAAGATCCCAATAAAAACCAACAATGGGATACGGGGAATTATTTGATGAAAATTCAACCTGAAAATGTAATTTATTATTGGAAAGAAATTGATCTGCGAGCAAATTGGGACATGAATGAAACCTTTAACACAAGTCAAAATTATCCCGATCTTCCAGAAAGCGCAACTTCTTCCGATGTGCTTGAAGTTCCTGATAATCCAAAATAGCCGAATGCATTGCCGTACCTGTTACTTTACCCTCAGAACAACTTTGACCTAAGGCATCAAAGGCAGCGGAATGTCCAGGATATACATGCCCTTTTTCATCTGTTCCAACTCTATTTACCCCAATTACATAGCTCATGTTTTCTATGGCTCTTGCTTTTAATAAGGTGTCCCATGCTAATATTCTTGGGTTTGGCCAATTTGCTACATAAATTAGAATATCATAGTCACTGGTATTTCTTGACCATACAGGGAAACGTAAATCATAACATATACGCATACATATTTTCCACCCTTGATATTCAAAAAGACCTGAGGTAGTACCAATAGTATAGGCTTTGTTCTCACCTGCTAAGGTAAATGTATGACGTTTATCGTAGTAGGCTACCAATCCCATATGATCCACCATAACAAAACGATTAAAAAATTGTCCGTATTCTTCAATAACAATACTTCCTCCAATTAGAGCTTTTTTTATTTGTGCCCATTGTTTCATCCAATTTAGGGTTATGCCATTCATTTTTTCAGCTACTCTCTCAGGGTGCATTGTAAATCCTGAAGTAAACATTTCTGGCAGAAGAATAAGATCTGTTGCACCCACCCATTTTAAATGGCTCTCAATCAGAACCCTATTTCTCTCTGGCAATTCCCACTCAAGTGGTATTTGAAGAAGAGTACAATGTAGCTTAGATTTCATTACACCTAAATTAGTTAACTTTCTTTAGATTTGCCTTTAGTTTTAAAATATTGAAAATTTTATTAAAGCATTTAAATAGAATCTATGCTCTATCCTAAGGCTGTTATTTTTGATATGGATGGTACCTTGGTTGACAACATGGACTATCACAAACAATCTTGGGTTGCTTTATTTAAAGAACTTAATCTTGACCTTACGTATGATACTTTTGAGCATAAATATCATAAAGGCTCTTTAGTTGAAATTATGGGGCGTCTTTTACCTGATGTTTCTGATCCAATAGAATTAAGACGTATTGGAAGAAAAAAGGAAGCATTGTATCGTGAAATGTATCACCCTTATGTTACTGCAATATCTGGAGCGGTGTCCTTTATCCAATATTTACATGCTAAAAAAATTCCCATTGGGTTAGCAACAATGGGAGATCAACCCAACATTGATTTTATTTTTGAAAGGCTCGCTATGGGTGCTTTTTTTCATTCTACCACTGGAGGTCATGAAATCACACACGGAAAACCTCATCCTGAAATATTTATTACAGCAGCTGAAAAGCTAGGGGTACCTCCAAAAGATTGTATTGTTTTTGAAGATACTCGATCTGGAGTCACTGCAGCTCGTGCAGCTGGTATGGAAGTAATTGGAATAACCACAATGTTTGATGAAAAAACTCTATTGGAACTAGGATGCCGTCAGGCAATTGCAGATTATGTCCAATTAGATTGGAAACAATTTTAAATTTACAACTATAAAATTTTAAAAAATCTATCCTTTGGTACTGGCTGAGAGGTATTCTCTGTTCATTCGAGCAATATTTTCAAGCGAAATTCCCTTTGGGCACTCAACCTCACAGGCGCCCGTGTTGGTACAATTCCCGAAGCCCTCTTCATCCATTTGTTTTACCATGTTTAAAACTCGTTCGGTAGCTTCTACTTTTCCTTGAGGAAGTAACGCATACTGTGATACTTTTGCTGAAACAAATAGCATGGCAGAAGCATTTTTACAAGTAGCTACACATGCGCCACATCCGATACATGTTGCGGCATCAAAAGCATGATCAGCATCAGTTTTATTTATCGGGATCGCATTGGCATCTTGTGTATTTCCTGATGTATTGACACTAATAAAACCGCCTGCATGTTGAATTCGATCAAAGGCTGACCGATCAACAACTAAATCACGAATCACAGGAAAGGCATTTGCTCTAAAAGGTTCAATGGTAATGGTATCTCCATCATTAAATTTTCGCATATGTAATTGACAAGTCGTCACTAATCGGTCAGGACCGTGAGCTTCTCCATTAATAAACATGGAACACATACCACAGATTCCCTCTCTACAGTCGTGATCAAAAGCTACGGGCTCAATTCCTTGACTCATTAACTGTTGATTAAGCATGTCCATCATTTCCAAAAATGACATATTGGGAGATACCTCTTGTATTTGATAAGTTTCCATCTTTCCTTTTGCAGTTCTATTTGCTTGGCGCCAAACTTTTAATGTGAGTTTCATAGTGTTTTTTTTAACTCAATATTAATTACTTGTAGGATCTTGTTTTGATCTCAATTTCTTCATACTTCAATTCTTCCTTGTGAAGATTTGCTTTTGACGGATTTCCTTTGTATTCCCATGCCGCCACATAGGTAAAGTTTTTATCGTCACGCAAGGCTTCACCTTCTGCGGTTTGAGATTCTTCTCTGAAATGGCCACCACAAGATTCGGTTCGCTCTAATGCATCTTTAGCGAAAAGTTCACCTAATTCTAAAAAGTCAGCTACTCTACCTGCCTTGGCAAGTTCTTCATTAAATTCATTCGTTCCACCAGGCACATTTACATTTTTATAAAAATCTTCTCGTAAAGCACGAATATCTTTTATGGCTTGCTTTAAGCCATTTTCATTTCGAGACATTCCGCATTGATTCCACATGATTTTACCAAGCTGACGGTGATAATAATCAACGGGTTGTTTCCCTTTAGCATTAATAAAGCCCTCTAACTGTGCCTTAACACCTGCCTCTGCTTTTTCAAATTCAGGATGTTCTGTGTTAATTTTACCTGTACGAATGTCATTCGCCAAATAATCTCCAATGGTGTAGGGTAACACAAAATATCCATCTGCCAAACCTTGCATGAGTGCTGAGGCACCTAATCGATTCGCACCATGATCAGAAAAATTAGCTTCTCCAATTGCGTAACATCCAGGAATACTCGTCATAAGATTATAGTCTACCCATACGCCACCCATAGTATAGTGCACGGCAGGATAAATCATCATTGGGGTTTCATAGGGATTTTGGTCAACTATTTTTTCATACATCTGGAATAAATTCCCATATTTTGATCGAACCACTTCTTGGCCTAACTTTTTAACAAGAGTAGCATCATTTTCATCCAAACCCTTAACATGAGCCTGTTCTTTTCCATAGCGAATAATAGCTGCACTAAAGTCAAGATATACAGCTTCACCTGTTGCATTAACTCCGAAGCCAGCATCACATCTTTCTTTTGCGGCACGTGACGCTACATCACGAGGAACTAAATTTCCAAAAGCAGGATAACGACGCTCTAAATAATAATCTCTATCCTCTTCTGCAATTTGAGTGGGTTTTAATTTTCCTTCACGTATAGCCTTTGCATCTTCAATATTTTTAGGCACCCATATTCGTCCATCATTACGAAGAGACTCTGACATCAAAGTCAATTTAGATTGATGTTCTCCAGAGACAGGAATACAGGTAGGGTGAATTTGAGTGAAACATGGATTTGCAAAGTAGGCTCCTTTTTTATGAATTTTCCACGCTGCAGACACATTACTCCCCATCGCGTTGGTAGACAAGAAAAAAACATTTCCATATCCTCCAGAAGCAATTACAACTGCATGGGCAGCATGGCGTTCAATTTCTCCCGTAACAAGATTACGAGCAATTATTCCTCTGGCTTTGCCATCAATTACCACCAAATCCATCATTTCATGACGGTTGTACATTTTAATTTTTCCACGCCCAATTTGTCGGTTCATTGCTGAATAAGCACCTAGCAAAAGCTGTTGCCCTGTTTGTCCTTTGGCATAAAAAGTTCGAGAAACCAATACACCACCAAAAGAACGATTATCCAATAACCCTCCGTAATCACGAGCAAAAGGAACCCCTTGTGCCACACATTGATCAATAATGTTTGTTGATACCTCAGCTAATCGATAAACATTTGCTTCACGAGAGCGGTAATCTCCTCCTTTTATTGTATCATAAAAAAGGCGGTGGGTAGAGTCTCCATCACCTTGGTAATTTTTAGCCGCATTAATTCCACCTTGAGCAGCAATAGAATGTGCCCTTCTTGGCGAGTCTTGAAAACAAAAAGTTTTTACATTATATCCCAATTCAGCTAATGTAGCAGAAGCTGAAGCACCTGCTAAACCTGTTCCAACTACAATAACATCAATTAATCTTTTATTTGCTGGACTTACTAAATTGATATTGCTTTTATGTTGTGTCCACTTTTCAGCAAGAGGCCCTTTAGGTATTTTTGAATCGAGTGTAGCCATATTAAAATGCAGTTATGTGATGGTAAATGGCGATAAAAACAAAACCTAAGGGAATCAAAATAGAAAATGCTATAGTTAAGGGTTTTATCGCTTGGGTATATTTATTATTTGCTCCTATAGATTGGAACGAAGAGGAAAATCCGTGGTACAAGTGCAATGCTAGAAAGAAAAAAGACAAGACGTATAATCCTACTCTTACGGGACTTTCAAACTTATGAACCAACTCTTCAAAATAGCGAGTTTCATTAAGCGGTAATACTTCAATGTATTTGTAGTTCATTTCCGGAATCCAAAAATCATAAAAATGCAATGCTAAAAAAGACAATACTACCAATCCAGAAACAATCATATTCCGAGAGGGCCAAGAGGCATTTGTAGACCCTTTATATTGACTGTAGCTATTTTTACGGGCTGATCGGTTTTGTAATTCTAAAACAAACCCCATTATAAAATGAAAGAGAACCCCAAAAATTAAAAGAGGTTGAAAAACAAATTGAACAATAGGATTGTTACCCATAAAATGAGAAAGCTCATTAAACAAATCTTCACTAAAAACCGAGGTAATATTTATCGTGAAATGTTGTGTTAAAAATAGAATCAGGAACAGACCAGAAAGTGCCATGGCAACCTTTCGACCGATAGAAGAAGTGAAAACACTCATAAAACTCAATTTGCTCAGCAAAATTAAGGCATATCCGATGAGTGACAAATATGTTTAGTCCTTTTTTCAAAAAAATTTACACAGATTCAACTTACTTAAGATATTGTTTAATTTATTTTAATATATAATCTATTTTTTAGACTAAAAGTTAAACAAAATTGTCATTTTTTTAAAGAATAAAAATATAGTAAAACGCTATCTTCGTTAAAAAAGTAAAATGCGTTACCACCCTCTTTCTTCTAAATTTTACTCTTCAAATAGAAAGCGATTTTGTACAGCCATGGTTCCCAATAGTATGGCCATTTTTAACTCAAATGACCTCTATCCTATCTGTGCAGACAGCACACATCCCTTTGAACAGCATCGAGATTTATTTTACCTCAGTGGCATAGACCAAGAAGAAACCATTTTAGTGCTTTTCCCAGATGCTTATGAGGCAAAACATAGAGAAATTCTATTTATTAGAGAAACAAATGACCATATTGCCGTTTGGGAAGGAGCTAAACTCACCAAAGCTCAAGTTACAGCTTTAAGTGGTATAGAAACGGTTTACTGGGTTGATGATTTTAAAAGAATATTTCAAGAATTGAGTACCCAGTGTGACACCTTTTATTTTAATACCAACGAACATTATCGGCAAAAGGTAGAAACGCAAACCCGTGAAGACCGATTTATAGACTGGTGTAAAGCAACCTATCCAGCTCATAAAACGAACAAAAGCAATCCTATTCTTCAAAAATTACGAGCTGTAAAAGATCCCGAAGAAATTAAGCAAATTCAACAAGCCTGTGATATTACTGAAAAGGGATTTCGACGGTTACTCTCTTTTATTAAACCTGGGGTATGGGAATATGAAATTGAAGCAGAATTAGCTCATGAATTTATTCGCCATCGATCAAAGGGTTTTGCCTACACCCCTATCATTGCCTCAGGTAAAAATGCGAACATTTTGCATTATACCCAAAACAACCAGCAATGTCAATCAGGAGATTTAATTTTATTAGATGTAGCTGCTGAATATGGGAATTATTCAAGTGATTTAACCCGGACTATTCCCGTTTCTGGTAGTTTTACAAAACGTCAAAAAGAGGTATACAACGCTGTTTTAAGAGTTAAAGCCGAAGCAACAAAAATGCTTGTTCCTGGTACCATTTGGAAGGACTATCATATTGAAGTTGGTAAAATTATGACTTCCGAACTTTTGACTTTAGGGTTGTTGGATAAATCTGATATTCAACAAGAAACATTTGAGCGTCCGGCATATAAAAAATATTTTATGCACGGCACTTCTCACCATATGGGTCTAGATACTCATGATTATGGACTATTGCACTTGCCAATGACCCCTCAAATGGTTTTTACAGTAGAGCCAGGAATTTATATTCCTGAAGAAGGCTTTGGAGTAAGGTTAGAGGATGATGTGGTAATTCAAAAACAAGGAACCCCTTTAAATCTTATGAAAAACATACCAATTGAAATTGAGGAAATAGAAACCTTAATGAATGCTTAAGAAAAAAGCCACCAAAAGGTGGCTTTTTTTTGATCGTTTAAATTCAATTTTTACGCATTTGCCAATTTACTTCCGCGTTGCCAGAAGTAAAGTATGGTAAACAACACGATCAAAATACCAGGAAAACTAATCATATAAGTAAGGGTTTGTTGTCCTGCTGCAAGTTCTAGGGCATCTCCCGTTAGACCTAAAGTACTTTGTGCTTCACGAGAACTGTCAATCCACCCCCCAATTATGGGTTGAAAAATAGATGTTGAAAACATTCCCATTCCACCTACTATAGACATTCCTAAGGCACCACTAGCTGGAATTTTTTCTGCCACAAAGCCAATCATATTGGGCCAGAAATAGCAGATACCCAATGCAAAAAAAATTGCTGCTACATAAATCATACTTCCTGTTTGGGTGCTAAAAAGGAAAATTCCGATTGCAGCTAAAACAGCTGAACCTAAAAGCACTCCTGTTTGGTCTAATTTATGTACTATTTCACCACCAAAATAGCGTCCTACAGCCATTAACCCTGTAATTAATGCTAAAATTACCATGGGCTGAGCACCACTATTTGCCATGATTAAACTTGTCCACTGTTGAGGGCCAAATTCTGAAATGGCTGTAAGTGCCATACATGCAAGAATAAAAAGATAAATTGGAGTGGCCATTGATTTTAAATTTTCTGAAACCGATGTAGCAGCGGCCACTTTGGGTTTTGGAAATTCTTGACCAAGAAACAAATAAGCATAAATAAGTGTTGGAATCATGATGATCCAAATTTGGGCTTGCCACCCTAAAGCAGCATCGGTCATGAATTTGGACACAAGACTTCCAATCACGATTCCTCCAGGGAACCACATATGAAATCGGTTTAATAAGGTATTCATTTGTTTTCCTTCATATGCATCTGCAATCATCGGATTACATGCAGCTTCAGTACATCCATTTCCTATTCCAATTAAGAGCGTAGAAAGTAAAAGCCCTGTGTAACCACCTGAAAAAATGGTTAGTACAATACCTAAGGTATGGGTAATAAATGCAAATTGCATAATACGCTTTGGACCTAATGAGTGGTAAAATAATCCGCCTAAAATCATCGATATCGGAAAACCTAAAAACCACATTGAATTGATAAATCCTAATTGTTGTGCGCTAAGACTGAATGTTTCTCCTAGCTCTGGTAAAATACCCGCTCGGATACTAAAAGAAAATGCAGTGGTTATAAGTGCAAAACAACTTCCATAAAAGAGTCTGTTACTGTTTGTCATAAGTCGTTTAAATTTCAATTTGTTGTTCTAAGATAGGATATTTTAGAACATCTTAATAGGAATGTAAAAAACTTTAAGTAGATGTTTTTCTGACTTTTAATGACACCCACAGTTGGGACCACAGTTATTTCCTTTAGAAGATTTGGGTTTAAGTATCCATTTTCGAATAAGAAAATAGAACGCTCCCAAACCACAAGCAATGACCAAATAAAGTTGAACTTTTTCCATTAGCTTAAAAGTTGATATACTGAAAATGCGATACCATACGCTAAAATTGTCATACCAAAAAGTTGTACCATAGGCCAACGCCATGTATTAGTTTCTTTTTTAACAATGGCTAAGGTACTCATACACTGCATAGCAAAAGCATAAAACAACATTAATGATATGCCTGAGGCAATATTAAATAGAGGGTTACCATCGGAACGTACCTCAGCAGCCATTCTATTTTTGATTGTTTCTTGACCGTCACTTTCTACATTGTAAATAGTAGCTAGCGTTCCCACAAATACTTCTCGAGCTGCAAACGAACTAATTAAGGCGATTCCAATTTTCCAATCATACCCTAATGGAGCAATTACAGGTTCAATGGCCTTACCTAATTTTCCTATGTAAGAATGCTCAAGTTTATAGGCATTAATTTTTCCTTCTCGCTGGGTTTCATCCATAGAGGGATAGATTTGGGTGACAATGGTTTCGGCTTCTTTAAACTCTTTTCCTGGGCCATATGAACCCATAATCCACAATAAAATGGAAATGGCTAAAATAATTTTTCCTGCCTCAGTAACAAAGGATCTTGTTTTTTCCCATACCGTAATGACTACATTCTTAAATAAAGGCCATTTGTAATTGGGCATTTCAACAACAAAATAACTATTAAACTTTAGGTCTAACGAAATATGCAAAATCCAAGCAGCAAGTAATGCCATGGCAAACCCTACAAAATATAATCCCATCAAGGTTAGGCCCTGATAGCTTAATCCTAATAATGAGCCCTGGGGGATGACTAAGGAAATTAATATTGAATACACTGGTAAACGTGCAGAGCATGTTGTAAATGGGGTAACTAAAATTGTAATTAACCGTTCTTTCCAGTTTTCAATATTTCGTGTCGCCATAACGGCAGGAATAGCACATGCGGTTCCAGAAATGAGGGGAAGTACACTTTTCCCACTAAGCCCAAAGCGACGTAACCCACGATCCATTAAAAATACAACCCTACTCATGTACCCAGTTTCTTCCAAAATTGAAATGAATAGAAACAGAAGTGCAATTTGGGGAATGAAAATTACAATACCACCCAACCCGGGTATAATACCTTCTGATACTAAATCTGTAAACAATCCTGGAGGGAGTGCATTTTTTGTACTTTCGGCCAAGGCTACAAAACTAGTATCGATAAAGTCTTGAGGAATACTACTCCAATCAAATATAAATTGAAAGATGGTCATTAAAATCAGAAAGAAAATGGCATACCCCCAAAATTTATGAATTAATACACGATCTAATTGGCTTCGCAAATCGGTAGCTGCATTTCGATCAATAGTTAAACTTAACTTTAAAACATTATTAATGAATTGGTAACGTTTAACCGTTTCTTTTTGTTGTAATCGTTTTAATTCTGATTCCGACTGGGTTTTGAATCCGTTGGCAAGCTCTACACGGTTCCGATCAATTTTTGCAAAGTTAATGTCTTGAGTGATAACTAACCAAAGTTTATATAATGACTGATTGGGAAAAACTTTCTTTAAATTGGTAAAGTACTCTTCATCTATTGAGTTGAGCGAAAGAGAAGGTTCTAGCGAGAGTTGTCGGTAATTTAATATGTGCTTTTTAAGGGTATCAAGGCCTTTATTTTCACGGGTACTTACTAATGCAATTTTGGTGTCTAATTCTTGTTCAAGCTTTTCAATGTTTAGTGAAATTCCTTTACGTTTCATCTGATCCGACATGTTAACTACTAACAAGGTGGGAATCTCTAAATCTTTAATTTGTGTAAAAAGTAGTAGGTTTCGTTTTAGGTTTTCAACATCGGTAACTACCACAGCAACATCAGGAAAATCTTTACTGTTTTTGTTTAACAAAAGTTCAATTACAACACTTTCATCCATTGAGGAAGCATTGAGACTGTAAGTGCCGGGTAAGTCAAGAATATGTGCCTTTGTAGTTTGATTTAAACGACAAACTCCTTCTTTTTTTTCTACAGTAATTCCGGGATAATTCCCTACTTTTTGGGTTAACCCTGTTAGGGCATTAAAGACAGATGTTTTCCCAGTATTTGGATTCCCTAATAACGCTACATTTAATGATTTGCTCATTTCAATCTACTAAACGAACAAAGATATGTTGGGCAGTTTCCTTACGAATGGCCAAATGAGCACCATCAATATTAAGGTATAAGGGATCATTAAATGGGGCTTTTTGGATCAGTTGAATAGTATTTCCAGGTAAACAACCCATTTCAATCAATTTTAAGGGTAAATCATTGGTATCCATGTGTTCAATTATCGCTTGAACTCCCCTTTCCAATTGATCTAATGTAATCATTATTTAGAATCATTTTAAAGAACAAAAGTAGGAAAATTAACCACGATAAAAAGGAAGGAAATAAAAATAATTATAAGGATGGGTATTCTTGCTTTAAAATAGTAAGGTCATTCATTAGAATTTTGATTGTTTCTGGGTCAGTTCCGTCATAAAATCCGCGGATACGTTTTTCTGGATCCACCAAAATAAAATTTTCAGTATGAATCATATCAAAAGGACCCCCATCACCATCTTCTTGTACGGCCAAATAAGATTTTCTTGCCAAATAATATATTTGTTTTTTATCTCCTGTTACCAAATTCCACTTTTGATCATCTACCCCTTTTTCTAGCGCATATTTTTTTAATTGTGCAACTGAATCTATTTCAGGGGTCACACTGTGGGAAAGTAAAAGTATACTGGGGTCGTCTTTTAAAGCTTCTTGGAGTTGTACCATATGATCTGTCATTATGGGACAAATCGTAGGACAAGTGGTAAAAAAGAAATCAGCAATGTAAATTTTCCCTTCATAATCTTGTTCGGTAACCGTGATTCCATTCTGATTAGTTAGGGTAAAAGGAGCTATTTTATGAAATTTTTTTACGTGTTGCAATGTGCTGTCTACCAATTCAAAATTAACCATGGCAGGTTGAAAAATTGGTAGTCTTTTTTTGGGAAGCAGAGCATCGTAAAAAAGCGCTAAAATGATACCTGAAAGGATCAAAAAACTTACAAAAAATAATTTGTATTGAATAAAAAAGGCTTTCATTTCATCATATTGAGTTCAAAGGTAACGAGAATTAGCAGGTTAGAAAAAAAAGAGAAGTGTGAAAAGAAACTTAAAAGGATATTTGATTTTTATAATGGGTACGATTGTAGTATTTTTGCCCGAGTCAAAAAAATACTATGAGTCCATTTGCAATTAAAGCCATCCAGTTATTAATGAGTTTATCGCTTTTGATTATTCTCCATGAATTGGGTCATTTTATCCCTGCAAGAATTTTCAAAACCCGAGTGGAAAAATTCTTTTTGTTTTTTGATGTCAAATTTGCCCTCTTTAAAAAGAAAATAGGTGATACTGTGTACGGTATTGGTTGGCTTCCATTAGGCGGTTATGTGAAAATTTCAGGAATGATTGATGAAAGCATGGATGTAGAACAAATGAAACAGCCTCCGCAACCCTGGGAGTTCCGATCCAAACCCGCTTGGCAAAGGTTAATTATTATGCTTGGTGGGGTGACCGTAAATTTAATTTTAGGCTTTTTAATCTACATCATGATTTTGTTTGTTTGGGGAAAAAATACCTTAGCAGCAGATGCCCTTCCAAATGGTTTTTCGCCCTCAGCAGTTGCGCAAGAGATAGGATTTTCGTCGGGGGATCAATTGTTAGACATTGACGGTGAGGTGCTGGACAATGTTTTGGATTTAAACAAATACTTGTTTTTACGTGATGTATCCACAGTTCGTGTTCGCCGGGCCAATGGTGAAACAGCCTCTATTGCCATTCCGGAAGACTTTGGTCAACGCATGTTTGAATCGGGCGAACTATTGCCCTTTACCCCTGCACTACCACCAGTACTGGATAGCATAACTCCCAACTCCCCTGCTGATCAGGTAGGACTTATGGCTAACGACAGGATTGTATCCCTTGAAGGGCAGCCCATACGCACTTGGTCTGATTTTAAAAGAATAATGACCGATACTTCTAAAACCCTAACCTTAGTTTATGAACGGGACCGGCAACGCGATACACTCACGGTAACTACTTTAGAAGACGGAATACTCGGAGTGTATCCTCAGATTCCAAACCTTTCGTTTACAAATCAAACTCTTGATTTGCAAGCCAGCATTTCAGAAGGTATAGCTTATGGCTATTGGACATTGTACGATTACATTTCCCAATTCCAATATATTTTTACCAAAAAAGGAGCCTCGCAATTGGGTGGCTTTGGTGCTATAGGCAATATGTTTCCCGACGAGTGGAATTGGAAAGGTTTTTGGGCAAGTACCGCATTGATTTCAATCATTTTGGCCTTTATGAATGTACTCCCCATTCCTGCCCTTGACGGGGGTCATGTCATGTTTTTATTGTATGAGATGATAACAGGTAGAAAACCCCATGATAAGTTTTTAGAATACGCTCAAATGTTTGGGTTCTTTTTGTTAATGAGCCTTGTACTCTATGCCAATGGAAATGATCTATATCGATTTTTATTTGAATAACTCGATTCAAAAATTATTTGATTGGGAATCCTTTTTTTTTAAAAAACAATTATATTTGCCCACCTAAATAGTCCTCCTTAGCTCAGTTGGTTAGAGCATCTGACTGTTAATCAGAGGGTCCTTGGTTCGAGCCCAAGAGGAGGAGCAGGCCTAACCGCTACACTACACAAGACCTAACAAGCAATCAAAGCCCTTCACGTAAGTGAGGGGTTTTTTCTTACAGATAGATTTATTAATAAAGTTAATCAATTTCTTGGCACTTATTTGGCACTCTTCTAAATATCTTCTATAAATAAAGGTAAATCTTCATTTACTGTATTTGATATGTGTATACCTCTTAATTTTGGCACTATATAATGAAGGGATAACTGTAGTAGCTTCAGTTTCTCACTTGTATCCATTGAATTTACATCTATTGAATTAATAACCTCATCAACAATAGATTGTAATTTATCTTTTACATCTGTGGTTATTTTGTTGGTTGAACCTTTGGGGCGTGGCATAATTTTATAATTTTATTACAATGGAATGGTGGAGGTTACTTTATTTTATTGCTGTTATAATCTTTGTTGGATATTCAATCTACTCCTACTTTAATGGAGGTTTAAGTTTAGATTTTCTACCAACAGGTATAATGCTTTTAGCGGTTGGCTTACTTATTTACTTAAAAAAATAAAACCTTGTATTTTATCTAACTAACTCTAACATCTCTTCCTCAATTTTATTCCACTCTTGATTAAGGTTAATGTTATTTATCATTATTATTGGATTTATATCAAGTACAAATTACAACTTTTATAAACTGAATCAATTTTAGAATTTTAAAATATGGTTATTATTAAATCTTAATTATTTGGTAAGTAAGAAATAAAAACTGCTTTGGTAACCTGATGCTTGAATATACTTCTCCCTTAAAAGCGATATTACTCGCCATTAAGGAATGATTCTGCTTCGTATAACCTTTCAGCTCTGCAAAACTCTGTACGTCTACAGACAACTTTTCAAGTGGCTGTCCTGTTCCACCTTCAATTCGTTGCACTCCCTTGTACTGCACTAAACACACTCTCCACCGAGTCAAAATTGTGCCTGCTTACCCACTCACAGCCCGTACGGTTTTGAACTTACGTTCAGGAAAACTTCATACTACGTTTGTGTTCCATCTATTTATACAATAAGATTACCTTTAAAGTGTTAAAAAGGTTTGGGCTACTTATACACAATTTGAGGTAGTGTATTTAACGTTAGCATCAATAATATCAAGGGTTTGGAATGTTAATAAGTTTTTTTACTTTAGAGGTATACTTTAAAATTTTAAACACAAGGTTTTTGCAATATTGAAGATTCACTAAAACTTTGTGATGGAATTGGTATATTTGATTAATACAAAAATTAATGAAAAAGCTACTATTAATTTCCCTGTTATTTCTATTTACTTCTTGCTATACTTCACAATTTGTTATTGGAGAGGGTGCTAAAGGAAATAATGAAATCAGATTAAAACAAACACATTTAGTTAATGGCTTAATTTCTTTTGATATACCCGAATTAAAACAGATTATTGAAAAGGAAGATTACACTATTATTACAAAACATTCATTTATTGATTTAGCTTTAAATTCTTTCACTTTTGGCATTTACACTCCAACAACTGTAATAATAAGACATTAAAAAAATGAAAAAATTCATTATCATTTCCCTTTTAAGTTTTTCAATTTACTCTTGCGTTTCTATTCGCTTTCCTGAATCAATAAAGGTTGATATTACAGTTCCTGAAAATTTAGATGTAGAAAAAGTTCAAGTTATTATTGACACTTTGAGAGGTGTAAGTATGAAAGGGAAAAATCTTGATGCGGTAATGCAATTTAATATTGTTAAAAAGGATAATTAAAGACTTAACTCCCTACCCCTACTATCCGATGGAATTAGTAGATTTGAGTAGATGAAAAAACTACTATTAATACCTTTTATAACAATTTTGATTTCTTGCTCAATTGAAGATGAAATAGATATTTCTGATGTGTTTAATGGAGTCCTTGTAAAAAAGGGTATTTGTATGAATTATGTAATTCAAGTATCAGATTCTAATTTTCCTAAAGAATTAATTGAAATTAATTGGATGGATGAGTTTTCAGAAAAAACCTTTACTAATGTCTTTACATTGGAAAGTGTTTGTGATTTTCCTACTAATATAGAAGAAGGCGAAACTTTCAAGTTTTTCATTGATAATGATAAGGATAATAATTGCCCTGTTTGTTTAGCATTCACTCCCACACCAAGCAAACGTTTAAGTATAACTGTTGTGGAATAGAACTACTTTCCATTTTTAATAGTTTATTGTATTTTTATTTAAAGATTTAAGTTTTGAAATTTTGGTTTCTACTTTTGGTTCTTATTATTTCTTGTAAAGATGAACTAATCATTGATGACAGCTGTGTTTGTTATGAAATTTATATGCCTGTTTGTGGAGGAGATGGTAAAACTTATGAAAACGATTGTAAAGCCCTGTGTCAAGGAGTTAAAGAATGGACCGAAGGTGAATGTTCAAGTTAATTAATTCTTATACTTTATTTTGTCTTAAATCATCGGCATATCCTCTTCATTAAGTTCAGGGGTTTGTTATTTTTGATAATCAAATTTTAAATGAAATGATTTTTAAAAATTATCTAAAAGACCCTTTATCTACTATTGCTGTTAACACTACTATTTTTATTGCAGGTTGTATTTTCTTTGGAACTTTAGCTACTATCGGAATAGTTTCAGAGTTTATAAGGGATTATAAAAACCCTCCAATAGACATAAGACAACAGCATATTCAACAGCATTTTGATGAACAAGTTAAATATGATGAAATGATTAAAATACTTGATTCAATTAATCATAAGCTTGATTAAATCATCGGCATATCCTCTTCATTAAGTTCAGGTATTTCAACAATATTTAAATTTTACAATTAAATAACATTCTTTTTACTTTTTATTATGATATAAGTTATAGGTTAGCCCAACTATAAACCAATTCAAAAAGGGGGTTGCTTTTTAAGTTTTATAAAGTTTTCAGTTAGTCTTCACTTGTAGCCTCCTTTTAACTTTTCAATTAG
>JALRBW010000041.1 GCA_023257625.1 Flavobacteriaceae bacterium
ACTAATCCCTCCCAAGTGGAGGGTTTTTCTTTTACACCTATTCTTCCTAACTTAGAGGTGTTATTAATCATAAATCAATTAAAATGAAAAAACTTATTCTATTATTGTGTTTTTTGAGTTATAACGTTCAATCACAATATATTCAATCTCGAGTTCTTAAAGTAAAACCTGAAAACATGGCAAAGTTCATGTCAGCAGTAGAAACAAAAACTAAAATGTATAATAGCAAGGAGGGACAAGCCCAATTTTTGACTTTCCAAATTTTAACTGGACCAGATGCTCAAAGTTTTGTTAGAATGCAAATTGCAAACAATATTGGTGAATTTGATACGGCTGTTAATAAGGAGGAATTAGACTTTTGGTGGAAAACTACTGGAAAACTCCACGATGCAATGGGTGCAAGAATTTGGAGTAGAAATGTAGACGCTAGTTTCATTCCTAATGATGCAAAACAAGTAAATCATAGACGTGTATTACTTTATAAAATAATTCCAGGAAAGGAAAAAGATTTTTGGAATTATAGAACTAGGATTATTAAGGCATTTGAAGATTCAGGTTACACACAAAGAGTTGGAACTTTGGAATGCCAATCTGGTTGTGATGGAAACTGGGTAATGGTAAGATATTGGCATGAAAACTTTGAAGGTGAACTAAAAGATAATGAAGAGCTCTATCCAAAAGTTGTTGCTTCTTACAACAAATTATTCGGTGAAGGTTCAATGGAATATGACACTCAAAAACTTAGAGAATCAGTTTCTGAAAATAGAGTTAGACATCTTAAACTTTTACCTAACCTAAGTTCGCCAAGAAATTAAAATCAATTACTTTTTTTAAGAGTAAATTTCATTTTTAAAAAACCTGTTAGGGAATTATGAATGAAACCCATTTTTATAATTATTACCTAAAATAAATCTCAAAAATGAAAAATATAATTGCTTTATTAATTGTTTCTTCCATCTCTTTTCTTACTTACTCTCAAAATTCTGATTACACGAAATACAATAATCAGATTAAACAAGTAGATCTAGAAAATAACTTTTTTGAAATTGAAAAAATCAATGATCAATTTTATATGCTTGTCGGTGGTGGGGGCAATGTAGGTGTTTTTGTTAGTGAAGATGAAGTTATTTTAATTGATAATAAATATGAAATCATTGAGGACATCTTGATGGCTTCACTTAGAAAAATTACAGATAAACCCATTAAATATATCATTAATACCCATTTTCATCATGACCATTCCGATGGAAATAGAGCTTTTGGAAAGCAAGGTATTCCTATAATATCACATCAAAATGCAAAAAAAAGAATGATGGAAGATGCTGAATTATATGGAGGAATTTTAGAATTTATTAAAGGATTTGTTCAACCTAAATATGACTCAAATTCATTACCTGTTATAACATATGATAGCAAAATGACGTTAAGTGAAGGAAGTGAAGAAATTGAATTATACAATTTTGGAAATGCACATACCGACGGTGACAGTATTGTTGTATTTAAAAATAGCAATATAATTCATACGGGCGATGCCTTTGTTACCTATGGATATCCATTTGTCGATTTAAATAATGGTGGCTCTATTAAAGGGCTAATTAATTTTTTAGGAACCTTAGAAAATATGTGCGATGAAAACACAATTATAATGCCAGGACATGGCGGTTTTAGTAAAAAAGAAGATGTTACCAAGCTGAAAAATACCCTAGCTGATTTATATAATAAAACTGTTGTTGGATTAAAAAATGGATTATCCTATGAAGAGATTTCGAAAACAATAGAGGAAACTTTGAACGATGCAAAAGTTACCAAATTGAATTATATCAAATCTATAGATTTGGAATTGTCTAAAAATAATGAATCCATGAAATGACTTTAATTATCAATTTTTGAAAATAAAACACCTCCCTATTGAAATGTTTATTTTAAAATTACATCAATATTAAAGTGTTTATCCTTTAAAAATTAGTTGGCTATTGAAAAAGGGATACTGACGGTTATTTTCTCCCAACTTAATGATATTAATCCTTCTTTGTCACTGGTTCTTTGAACTCTATATACCAATTGTTCAGTAATGTCTTTAGAAATTACGGGTATTACTTCAAAACGTAAAACATCTTCTTGCTCATTATAGTCATCTTTTCCATGTTGTTCCCAATTTTTATTTAAAATAATTGTCCATTGCTCTTGATTGGGTATGGTAAAAAATCCATATTTCCCTGCTTTCAGAAAGTTTCCATTTATCACAAGGTCTTTATTTGTTTCTAGCCATGTGGCATTATGAGCCCCAGATTGCCAGACTTCTCCATAGGCTAATAACCCCCCAAAGATCATTCTTCCCCGAACTGAAGGGGATGAGTAATCAATATGGATATGAGCATCATCCACCAAGGCCATGGCAAATTTGTGTGGGCTTAATGTTTTTTTTGATGGTGAGGAAGCTTCGGAAGAATGATTTTGATGTGAATTATTCTCTTTTTTATTTGTATTGTTTTGACAACCTATAAAAGAGATAAAAAGTAAGTAAAGGAATAGTGGTTTTTTCAAAATATTTTTTTTCAAAGCTATTGTTTTTATAGCATAAACCCTAAATAAATGCTGTCTAGATGGGGTGGAATCAAATTAGAATCACTCAAAATTTTGAGTGTCTTTTAAAAAACGATCCCTATACCCCTGACCCTCTATACATCTTTCTATATCTTACTTCAGAAAACAATTTTTTAATGTAAATCATTCTTTATAAATTCGTAAGTAGTTCCATGTAAACTGGGCATAAAATAGAGTTTCGGGTGGAGAGAACGTATCCGAAAAAACCTTTACAGTTTTAAAATTTCAAATTTTTTTAAATGAAAAGATTCGCTTTTTTAGTCTTGTTTCCATTTTTATTATCAATTCTTGTGGGTCGTTAAAGATGTCTAGTCCTAAAAATAAAAGTGATAAGACAATTCAACTTCCCCAAAATGTTGATTCTAATAAATACTCTAAAAAATATTAATGCTAAAACATAACCTAGGCATCTAAAGGCCGGCAACTTATTTCATTGACCCCCAGGCTTTATAATTAGTGAAGTTTAATAGAGTACTTTTTTGAGAAGTAAATAATTATCTTTAACCTTATACCCACACAATCTTTTATATAATAACCTTATGAATTTTAGAATATGAAAACTTATACAGATGGTTTTTTCTCTGTGAACTCTTCAAATGGATTCTTGCCTTTACATGAACCACTACAGACCTTACCTACTAAATATTTTGAATTGCAATTTCTTCTTGACAATATGCCCATTTGTAAAGAGGATGGTTCCCCGGGGTATTTAGCAATAAATGGGGAAATTGAAAAGGCCACAAATCAACTTCCCAATTTTTATGAGGAGGTAAAAGAAGAGAAAGATCCTTTTGTAAAAGCTGCATTATTTAGAGCCTACAGTTTTTTAACTTCTGCATATACATTGTCTCCTTCCTATCAGTTCTTTAAAAAAACAGGGGATTACGGGTTAGGAAATAAAATTATTCCAAAAAATATTGCTCAGCCTTTTGTAAAAATTTCAGAAATGTTAGAAGTATCTCCCTGGCTTGATTATCATTATGCATACTCACTGGGGAATTATAGAAAAAAAAATTCTTCAAAAGGGTTAGAATGGACAAATCTATCCATGGCAGTAAAGTTTTCAGGACTAAAGGATGAAGAAGGATTTATTATGCTTCATGTTGATATTAACCAATATTCGCCTGATCTTGTTAAAGCTGCATTAGACCTATCCGAAAATAATAGTGATCCAAATCCAAGTTTATTATTATTAGGTGAAACTTTAAAAAAAATGAATGAAAGAAGAAAACTGATGTGGGAAGCTTCAAGATGGAAAAATTATAATGATTTTAGAATTTTTATTATGGGGTCAAAAGGGAATACTAAAATTTTTCCGGATGGAAATATCTATGAAGGTGTATGGGAAACACCACAATCATTTCGAGGGCAAACGGGTGCTCAAGACAATATCATACCCACTGCAGACATAATTTCAGGGGTAATAAATTATTATCCGAAAAATCAATTAACAGATTACTTGCTTGATCTAAGAAATTATCGTCCCAAATGCATTCAGGCGTTTTTTAGTGATATTTCAGAAAAAATGAGCCATTCGCCCTTGCTTGACAGATTAGTTAGCAATGAGAATTTTAGTGGCATGTTATTGCTAATGAAGGTATATGAAGAAATCTATTTGTTTAGAAATGGACACTGGCAATTTGTCCAAAAATATATTATGCAAAATACTTCATATCCAGTGGCTACGGGTGGAACGCCAATAACTTCATGGATTCCGAATCAAATTAAAGCAGTGTTAAGTGCCATGAAAATGTTATTTGATAAAATGGATAAATATTCTGAAGAAAATTGGAATAAGAAAGAATTGATGGCGTCTTATGATAATAAGGTTACACTGCTTAACAAACAACTTAAAATTGTATCCATTGAAGCTTTTAACCCTGAAGAAGTATTTATTTTAAATGAAAAGCTTGGATTTAAAGATTTTTAATAAAGCTAATTTACCGGTTTATGAATGTTAAAATTTTCGTTACAGGGGGTACATTCGATAAAGAATACAATGAAATTGATGGAAAATTATTTTTCAAAAGCACTCATGTTCAAGAAATTTTATCTTTAGGGAGGTCTGCTGTTAATGTAAGCATTAAAACCCTAATGATGATTGACAGCCTTGAAATGACAACTTACCATAGAGAACTTATTGTAAAGAATATTATTAAATCTAAAGAAGATAAAATTGTAATTACTCACGGAACTGATACAATGGTAGAAACTGCAAAATTTATTCATGAAAGGTTGAAAACCAAAACTATTGTTTTAACAGGAGCTTTGATTCCTTATAAATTTGGAAGTTCAGATGGGCTTTTTAATTTAGGAGCGTCTTTAGCCTTTGCTCAAATTTTAGACCCCGGTGTTTACATATCGATGCATGGAAAGTATTTTAATTGTAATTCCGTTTTTAAAAATAAATTAACCGGACAATTCACAGAAATAAAAGAACATTAGAATTTCAATTAACTCAAACTAAACAGATATTAAAAAAGAATTTTTTGTGTCTAGTTTAAATGTATTTTTTTAAATTAGGTTTTTACAGAGACCAAAAAAAATACCTTATACCCTGTAATAAAAGAGTTAAGGTAAGTGTTTTTGAAAATAAATCAATTTCTATATTGTAGGGTATAAACCATAAATTAATTACCAATGAAAAATCACATTCTTTTAATATTTGCCGTATTCATTTCAACATTTGCTTTTGCCCAAAATCAAGAACGGTTAAGTGTACACTATTTTGACATTCCCCAAAGTATGGAGGAAGAATTTATGAAGTTTAATAAATTGTTGAATCAAGAAATTGAAAATGCTGGGTTTGGAAAAAACTTTTACAAAATATAAAAGGTAAATGCAGATGATGAGGCTAAAATTTACAGATACTTTCAAATCAGTTCGTACACCAGTGATAAACACTATGATTTGACTCACGATATAGGTGAGCAATACGATAAAATATCAGATGAATTTTGGAACTCAGAGATTGCAAAAGAATTTAATAAAAATAGAATATATAGAAAAGTTTATAGAATTGAGAACTAATCTAAAACCCTCCTCCGCGGAGGGGTTTTAATTTCCGTCTGATAATTGAACTATTATTAATTTAATAATCTTTATCCAATGACATCGAAGATGTTCGTTATCGCTTTTTTTACTTTACTTTTTAATTTGAACTCTTTTCTTTTTGCTCAAAATCAAAAACCAAATTTTGTTCTAATTGTCGTTGATGATATGCGATTTGATGAATGGAGTGGGGGTGGTCATAGTTATTTAAAAACTCCAGGACTTGATTCACTAGCTAAATCAGGATCAAAGTTTACTAGAGCATATCATGTTGTACCGCTTTGTTCTCCGAATAGGGCAAGTATACTAACGGGGCAGTATCCATCAAGACATGGAATAATAGATAATAGTGCTCGTGATAGGGCGAGCTTTCTTTTAGATTTATTTCCTATTGAATTACAAAAAAATGGGTTTAAAACTGGGCACGTAGGTAAATGGCATATGGGAAATAACCCAAATCCACGACCTGGATATGACTATTGGATTAGTTTTAAAGGACAGGGACAGGTCCACAATCCATTGTTATTTGAAAATGGGACTCCGATATCAACTGAGGGATATATTACTGATATACTTACACATAAATCTATAGATTTTATCAAGCAAAATAAAGATAATCCCTTCTTTCTCTACATTGCTCATAAGGGAATTCACCCTGAGGCCGTTCAGTTTGATGATGGCTCTACAGATTTATCAATCCCAAAAAAATTTATTCCTGCTCAACGTCATAACGGTATTTATTCTAAATCCATTTTTAAAAGAAGCCCATCATATTCTAAAGAAGCCATGGCTGATTCTGGAAAACCAGTTATTCAAGAGGCTTTTAAACTTAGAACTGAGGTATTAAAGCAAGATTTAGCTTGGGAAAGTAGTATGGATTTAGGTGTTTCTGAAAAGTCTATTCAAAATCGGGCTGAAATGATGCTAAGTATAGATGAAAGCATAGAAGAAATAAGAAAAACTTTAAAAGAACTAAAAATTGAAGATAAAACAACAATTATAGTTACCAGTGATAATGGTTATTTCTTCGGAGAGCATGGTTTTTCTTTAGAAAGAAGAATGCCTTATGAAGAGTCTGTAAAATCTCCATTAATAATTTATTCACCCACCCTTGAAAAACAAGAAAGTGTAATTGATGCTTTAACACTTTCTATCGACCTATCTGCCACAATACTTGACCTTGCCAATATTCCCATTACAAAAACGATTCAAGGAAAGTCTCTAATTCCTTTACTTAAGGGAACTAAAAAAAACATCAGAAATTCAGCATTTATTGAATATTTCAGTAATGAAAATCCATTTCCTTGGACAGCTCAAATGGATTATAGAGTTCTTGTTACAGATCAATACAAGTATATAAATTGGCTTAGATCTGATCATGCTGAACTCTATGATTTAAAAAATGATCCCTTTGAACAAAATAATTTAATCTACGAAAAAGGTTTTGACGATTTGATAACCTATTTGCACAATAAATTGAAAGAGGAACAAGTAAAGGCATTGGGATTATGAAAGTTTTTGAAATAAGTTTAAAATCTTTCTTTAATTAATTTTTGGAAAACGATTTAGTTTTTCGAGTAAATTTCATACAATAGCTAAATTTTCAAATAAAGAATTCTTTGAAAAATCAACAGTTATAAATTGATTTCAAATTGTAATTTTACCTTGTATTTTTTAAAATAAATCAAATACACTTTAAATTATGTTAAAAGCTTATGCATACGCTGTTTTAACTTTAGTATTTAAATCATCACTTATGGCTCAAGGATACGAAACTCAACAATTTGATTTAATCAAAATAATTGAAAAAGCAGAGATACGGTTCTATCCGCCTGCAATGAAAATTAAAGCCCCTAAGTCAAATGGGTTTAATGCCTTATTCGGGTACATATCAGGGAACAATACTAACAATACAAAAATTGCGATGACTACTCCAGTTTACATGACTAGTGATGATGACGGAAATGGTATTATGGAATTTGTTCTACCTAAAGCAATAAAAAAAGAACATACACCAGCTCCGTTATCGGATAATGTTGAGGTATACGAATCGGATTCAGGCTATTATATAGCCTATTCTTTTGGTGGATATGCTGTGGATTGGTGGGTTGAAAAAGCAGCTAATACCTTAAGAAATATTGCAAACTCAAATCATATTCAATTAATTGGTGATCCGATATTGTTAGTATATAACTCGCCTTATAAATTGATTAATCGTAAAAATGAAGTGTTATTTCAAATTGATAAAAAAACACTCTCTGCACTAAATATTGAATAGATTTTTTAAATCCTGGTGTTCATCCATACCTTTTTTATAATTTAGAATTTTAACTTAGAATCAATAAATATGAAAAAAACAATACTACTTTCAGCTAGCCTAGTTTTTGGAGCTTTCTTGATAGGTTATTTTAGCTATTTAGGAAATTCGAATAATCGCTACAAATCGTTAAATGAAAATCCTAACCTTATTTTAGATAAAAAAACAGGTGTAGTATATTTTACTGACAAAAAAGAATATCGAGATCTTAAAGGAGATTTATATCGATATGAATAAACCCTAATCCACTTTTATTTTATCATTTACTATAGAAATGAAAGTAAAATATCTATTCCTTCAGAGCATCGTGATTCTTTTCGGATTTTGTATTCTTACTTTTTTAATCCTATTCCCATTATTTGAAGGTAGGGCTTCGCATCTTAATTTATTTGAAATTTATCTGGATTACTTTATCCTGTATATCTACCTAGCTTCATTCCCTTTTTTTGATGTGCTCTACAGATTGTTGAAATTACTTGAAAACTTCAAGCAAAATAAATTGTATTCTCAATGCTCACTTGATTATTTAAGACGCATTAAAAACCAAACCAGGATACTTACTTTACTCATTTTAGGAGCAGGTATTTATATTGGATTTTTTCATCATCCTGAAGATGATCCGGCTGGTTTTTTAGGACTTTGTATTTTGGCTATGTCTATAAGTTTTATAGTTAGTTTAATCGCTTCAATTTTTGAAAAAAAACTACACCATCTGTTGAAGTTTTAAAAAACTGTTTCTTTCCTATGAATACAATTGAATTCAAGAATTCTCCTTATTTTCATAATCTAAGCCTAAAATATGAATTTAAAAACACTCCCAAGCAAAGAAATCATGCCCGGATATCATGGCCGATGTGTGCATGGCAATCAACTTTCCTGGATTTTTTGGACCGTAGAAAAGGGGGCAAAAGTTCCTGAACATCAACATCATCATGAACAAATAATGCATGTGGTTTCAGGTGATTTTGAATTTACCTTAAGGGGTCAAACAAAAAAGTATTCAGCTGGAGATATTGTAGTTATTCCTTCCCAAGCGCCACATTCTGGAAAAGCCTTAACACCTTGTACTTTAATGGATGTATTTAGCCCTGTACGTGAAGAATACCGATAAAAATGAGAATAGACTTAAAAGATAAAAATGCATTGGTTGGCGGAAGTAGTAAGGGCATCGGACTGGCCATTGCTGAACAATTAGCGGCTTCTGGGGCAAATGTAACCCTAATGGCCCGTAATGAAAAGGAACTAAAAAAGAAGTGCTCAATTTTAGACCAGTCTCAAGGTCAAAAACATCAATATAAGGTGGTAGATTTTTCAAATTTTGAAGAGTTTTCAAAACAAATGGAGATTTTTTTTAAGGCTAACTCCATTGATATTTTGGTTAATAATACACAAGGTCCCACTGCCGGAAGCGCTTCAGAAAAAAATGTTGCAGACTATCAAACTGCATTTGATTTATTGTTTAAAACAGTGGTACACACAACTTCACTCGCTTTGCCCCATATGAAAAAACAACAATGGGGCAGGATCATAAATGTGGCTTCCGTTTCAGTAAAAGAACCCCTGCCTTACTTAGTGTTATCAAACAGTATTCGTTCTGCAGTAGTAACTTGGTCCAAAAGTTTATCGATGGATTTAGCCCCCTTTAATATTACTATAAATAATACCCTTACAGGTTATTTTGACACAGAACGTTTAGCCCAATTAAACGATGCCAAAGCAAAAACCTTAAGTATTCCAGTGGAAGAAGTTAGAAAAGCACTTGAGGCTACTGTTCCAATGAAGCGGATTGGCCAACCTGAAGAATATGCATCATTGATCTGTTTTTTAGCATCAGAACAAGCTAGTTATATCACAGGAACAAATATTCCTATAGACGGAGGCTTACTCAAGTCACTTTAAAAGTTTCCCTTTGATAAAAAATAAGAATAGATTAAATTTTGGTGCCTATCAATTCGTATTTTCCTGAACCTAATTCGCTACTAGAAAGTATTGTCACCCATTTGTTTTTTACCTTTCTTTTCCAACTAAACCCTTCAGGAAGTTGAATAGTGGAAGTAGTATTTCCGGGTATTTCAAATTGAAATTGGATATCATCTTCTTGGTAACTCCAGCTCACAGAAATTTTACCATAAGGCGATTCATAATGCCCCTCAACGGTTTCAAAATGATCATTAAATAGCGGCTGCAACTTAAAATGCTTAAATCCAGGATGAACAGGATCTACTTGAATCCCTAAAAGTTGGCTGTACATCCACTCTCCTATTGCGCCATAGGCATAATGATTATAAGAGTTCATTGACGGTGTTTGAGTACTTCCATCGGGTTTAATTCCATCCCATCGTTCCCAAATTGTAGTAGCACCTTTCGTAATCGGATATAACCAAGATGGATAAGATTCTTGTAATAATAAATCAATTGCAATCTCTGAATATCCATTTTCAGAAAGCACATGACACAAATAGGGTGTCCCTAAAAAGCCCGTAGTTAAGTGAGTATTATAACTTTTAATGTTATCTGCAAGACGTTTGGCCGCTTGTGATTTTAAATTTTCAGGAAACATATCAAAAGCTAATGCCAAAACATAAGCGGTTTGTGTTTCAGAAATTAAACGACCACTAGGTGTCGTAAATTCATTTAAAAAAACAGCTTTGATCTGTTTTAATCGTTCATCGTATAGTTGAGCCTCATTCTCTTTTCCTAAAATACGTGCAGCATCACGAACAATTTCTGTTGATCGGGCATAAAAACATTGTGCAATAAGTTCTTTACTTGTTACTGCTGAACGTCCATCATTATCATCATTAGGACGATAGAACAGCCAGTCTCCAAAATGAAAGGTTCCCGCATATTTCCCATTTTCACTTAATCTGTACATGTATTCAACCCAATTTTTCATACTGGGATATTGTTGCTGAAGTGCTTTTAGGTCTCCATAAGCAACATAATGATTGTAGGGTATAATGGTTGCTGCATCAGCCCATCCAGCAGATCCTGCAGCATCATTTCCTAAAACATTAGGAATCACAAAAGGAACTGAACCGTCGTTCCGCTGATCTAGGCTTAAGTCAATTAACCATTTTTCAAAAAAGTTTTTCACACCCATATTAAAGGTTGCCGTATTGAAAAAGGCTTGAGCATCTCCGGTCCATCCTAGTCGTTCATCACGTTGAGGACAATCCGTTGGAACATCTAAAAAATTACCCTTCTGTCCCCATTGAATATTCTTTTGTAATTGGTTAATCAAAGGATTTGATGTTGAAAAATAACCTGTTGTTTCCATATCTGAATAAAGTGCTACTGCTTTAAACTGATTTAGATCAAAGTCTTCAATCCCTTCAATTTTTATATAACGAAACCCTTGAAAGGTGAAATGAGGTCGATACACCCTATCGGACTCTCCGTTCAAAATATAGGTGTTTAATTGGGCTGCAGCCCGTAGATTTTCTGTATAAAATTCTCCTGCTTTATCTAAAATTTCAGCATGGTACATTTTTAAAGTGTCCCCTCGTTTACCAACATTTGAAAATTCCACCCAACCCACTAAATTTTGTCCAAAATCGAGAACAGTATCCCCTGAAGGAGTTTTAATTTTTTTTATTGGAGTAAATACCTCATGGGAAGTAATTCGCTCATTGTGGGTTGCAACTAATCTATTTTTAACATCTGTTGAAAGTTGTGCTTTTCTAGATTCATTTAATGGCTTTCCAAATTGACACCAATCAGATTCCAAAAAGGCATTATAAAATTCTCCATCGTAAAGTTCAGAATCAATTATGGCTCCGTGAGTATATGACCAACTATCATCAGAAAAAATAATCTCTGAAGAACCATCTTCAAAAGTTAAATGGAGCTGAGCGATGAAGGCAAGGGAATCTCCATATGAATTTTTGTTATCAGACCATGCCA
>JALRBW010000050.1 GCA_023257625.1 Flavobacteriaceae bacterium
TCACTTTTAAAAAAAAAAAATGAAAAATACATATCTCATAATAACTACTTTATTTCTTTTTACCTTTTCACAGTGTAAAAACAATACCAATGCAAAGTCCGAAAAATCTGTTCAAGTAAAAGTTGAACGATCCGAAAGCGGATCAGTAGCCACAATTACAACAGTATTTGAGGTAAATGGTGAAATAAAAGAAGAAATTCAGACTATTGAAGGTACTCATGAAGAGGTAATGGCAAAAGTAGAAGCCCTTACTGCTGAATCCAATAAAATGGATGGTGATGAAATGAAAGAACTAAAAACCATCAAAAAAATTCAATTTTCATTAGATCCGAAAAGTGAAAGTGAAGCCTCTGGTATGGTAACCTTAACCGAAGAAAATGGGAGTGTTTTATTTGAAGCCACATTAACCGGATTGAGTGAAGGAACACATGCCATTCACATACATGAACAAGCCGATTGTTCTGCAGAAAATGGTAGTACTGCTGGAGGTCACTGGAATCCTACATTTGAAAACCATGGTGCATGGGGAGATAGCAATGGATATCACCGTGGAGATATCGGAAATTTTGTAGCCGATGCACTTGGAAATGGGAATATTTCATTTCAAACGGATTTATGGTGTCTAGGTTGTGACGATCCTTCAAAAGATTTATCCGGAAAAGCAGTAATAGTGCATGAAGGTGCAGATGATCTTACTTCACAACCCTCAGGTGATGCAGGAGCAAGGGTAAGTTGTGCTGGGATAATAAATTAATTTTAAAAGTCCCATTGACGAGTGACATCCAATTTTCGTTTGGCTTCTAATTCTTCTTTGGGAATTACTTTTAAAAAAGTAGGATGTTGTTCAATAGCATATTGAATTTTTTCTAATATATCATCAATACTTTCCTTTTCATAATCAATTTCTAGGGGTGGTTTAATAATCATAGATTGTAATATTCCCCTTTTTTTGATCATTAGTCCTTTTTTATCAAATGAACGTCTAAACCCATCAATTACAATGGGAATCACAATAGGCTTATATCGTTTTATAATATGCGCTGTTCCTTTTCTAACTGGCCGAAATGGCTGTGTAGTTCCTTGTGGGAAGGTAATTACCCACCCATCATCTAGAGCTTTACCAATGTTCGTAATATCACTAAGTTTAACTTGTCGATTTATATCTTTACCTGCTTCTCTCCATGTTCGTTCAATAGAAACAGAACCTGCATAGGCTAATACTCTAGGTAACAATCCAGCTCGCATTGTTTCTTTCGCAGCAACGTAATAAATGTTAAGTTTTGGACTCCACAGATATCCAACATTTTTAATACTATCAATTCTTCCCTTTAGACTTGCATTAAAAACGTGAAACATTGCCACAACATCAGCAAAGTATGTTTGATGGTTCGAGATAAATAAAACATTAGTGTCAGGAAGATTTTTGATGATTTCAGACCCTTCAATTTTTAGTTCGTTAAATCCTCGATATCTTCGGTGAGTCATAAAGCCCATATACCTAATGAGCCATTTTTTTAAAATGAGATAATGACCAAAAGGATTACGTTTAAACATTTTTGATTTTAAATCGAATCAAAGATAGAATTAATTCGAAATGCTATTTTGCAATATATATTTAAATTCAGTTAAAATCATCGCTGTTGCCCCCCAAATAAAATGATTTTCAAAAGTATAGCTTGGAACTACTCTTCCCTTTAAGGCTCCAGAAGGGATAGGTTTTTGTTTAATTTTTAGAGAAATAAGTTTTTCAATTGGCAATTCTATATGCAGGGCAACTTCTTTTGGGTCAGGAATAATTTTTGGAGCAATAGGATTTACAGAAAGAAAAGGGGTAACTAAAAAATCGCTTGGAGGAATATAAATTGAAGAAAGCTGAAGGAGAGGACTACTTGAAAAGGGAATGCTCCCTAATTCTTCCTTATATTCACGTAAAGCTGTATACCATAAAGATTTATCTTTTTCTTCTTTTTTACCTCCAGGCAATGCAATTTGACCAGAATGAACTCCTCCATCAATTGTTCGTTGAATTAAGGAAAGTTGCATTGACTCATTTTTAGGGTAACAATTTAATAATACTGCTGCTTGTTTTGCGGTTTGAATTTGATCATGGTATTTTTCCCTTTGTAAAGATTGAATTCGATGTAGTGGAGCAGCTTCAATATGTGCTGATTTTCCTGATAAATTCAAATCTGCTACCTTTGAAATACAATCTAAAAGGGTTTGGTAATTCATTATGAGTACAAATGTAAAAATTCTCAACTTGGTTTTACTCCTAGTCAGTCTGTCTTGTCAATCTTCACTCCCTAAAAATGACTCAACTTCCTCATCAACAAAAAAATCTTCACAAAAAGAAGAAAATCTAGACGTACCTGCTAATGATACAAATGAAAATGAAAAAAAAAATGTAGAAGTTGATAAATCTATTATTTTAAACGATAGAAATGCAATTCCCTTTTTTTTTAATTATGAAAAAGAAAATCCAGAAGATAAAATTAGAATCACAACTCGATTTGGCACTATAGATATTAGATTGTTTAAAAATACGCCATATCACCGCGCAAATTTTATTTACCTAACCAAGAGAAATTATTTTAATGGTACAACTTTTCATAGAGTTGTTCCCGGATTTATCATACAGGGAGGAAATTCAGATCGGTATGAAACTGCAAAAAAAAGAGGAGAAATAGGCAAATACCTTCTTCCTCCAGATACCCGTAAAGGATATAAACATCATAGAGGTGTGATTTCAATGCCAAGTAGTGAAATTGAAAACCCACATAAACTCGCTTCTCCTTATGAATTTTTTATAGTGCAACAAAGCCCAGGAGCATATCACCTTGATGGATCTTACACCATATTTGGTGAAGTAATTGATGGAATGGATGTGGTAGACGAAATAAACAAACAACAAATAGACAATAGAGAAGCACCATTGACAAATATTCATATGGAAGTTTCTATTTTAAATGATTAATTCATATAAATATCTTATTCATAATCTTAATGTTGAGATTTTTAAATATTCTTTTTTAAGACATTATAAGTTTTTCTTATTATATTTGTAAAAACAATAGTTAATGACACTTACTCAGCTTCAATATACGTTAGCGGTTGCGGAAGTAGGTAATTTTACATTAGCCGCCGAAAAATGCTATGTAACTCAGCCTACATTAAGCATGCAGGTTCAAAAATTAGAGGAAGAGTTAGGAGTTCAATTATTTAATAGAAACACAAAGCCAATTGCTTTGACGCCTTTAGGCCAAAAAATATTATTTCAGGCTAAAATTATTGTTGAAGAAGCAAAACGAATGACCGATATTGTGGCAATGGAAAAAGGAGCCGTTGAAGGTGAATTTAGATTAGGAATTATTCCTACGGTTATGCCAACACTACTTCCAATGTTTTTAAATAACTTCATTAAAAAATTTCCAAAGGTCAACCTTAAAATAGAAGAATTAAACACCGTATCCATACTTGATAAACTAATTCAGGGAACACTAGATGCTGGAATTGCCGCTACTCCCCTAGATACTCCTAAGATAATTGAAAAACCTCTTTATTATGAGCCTTTTGTAGGCTACACCCCTTCTACTCATCCACTATCAAAAATAACCACATTAGAAGTAGAAGACGTTGAAAAAATGGATGTTTTGGTTTTAGAGGACGGTCATTGTTTTAGAGAACATGTGCTCAAACTTTGTCAAACCACACGGATGTCAAAATCTTTTGATTTAAAAAGCGGTAGTTTCGAAACATTAGTCCATTTGGCAAATGAAGGAATGGGAATGACGCTTTTGCCATACTTACAAACTCGAAATCTTTCAGAGGAAAACGCTAAAAATCTTCGTCACTTTTCTAGTCCAGAACCGGCTAGGGAAATAAGTATGATCTTCACCAAAAGTCAATTAAAATTACCCGTAATAGAGGCTTTGTCGGAGGTTATCGAAGGGGTAATTCGTGGGGCAATAAAATTTGATAATGTGAAAATTGTTACTCCTACTTAGTCTTAGAGAGCAAATTCCAAAACTGCACTATCAAGAATTGAATTACCCTTCACATATAGCTTTACCCATTCTAATAGTTTCATCTTATCATTTGGACTAAGGCATTCACAAGCCTTATTTAATTCTCGAATAAACAGCTCACGATTAAAGCTTACTTTTCTCAGTATTAGTTGGTAATAACTCAATTTTTTTGACATAATAAAGAATTTGATTTCAATTTACAATACGTTTTTATCCACTAATGTTGTCGAAATGTTAAAAGTATAATTTATTACTATGTATTGCATAGTTCTATTTTTTATTTATATATTTGCAATGCAAACTTCATTAACAATATGAACATAGAAAATACAACAGCACAAATGCGAAAAGGAATTTTAGAATTCTGCATACTTTCATTAATAGCTGGGCGCGACTTGTATTCATCAGATATTTTAGAAGCTTTAAAAAATCGAAAAATGCTTGTTGTAGAAGGCACTGTTTACCCTTTATTAACGCGCTTAAAAAATGCTGACTTATTACAATATCGATGGGAAGAGTCTACTTCAGGTCCTCCTAGAAAATACTATTCCATAACATCAAAAGGAGAAACCTTTTTAGCTGAATTACAATTCGCATGGGATGAATTAAACAAAGCTGTTACCAGTATCACCAAAAAATAATCTTTCATGAATAAAACCATTAATATTAACCTAGCAAGCACCTTTTTTCATATTGATGAAAACGCCTATTCTGTGCTTAGAAACTATCTGTCTAAACTTAAAACCGCTTTTAAAAACACTTCAGGTAGTGAAGAAATTCTTCAGGATATAGAAATTCGAATTGCCGAATTATTTCAAGAAGCCAAAAAACATACTGATTATGTAATTAATGAAGAAGATGTTCAAAAGGTGATTTCTATTTTAGGACAACCTGAAGACATGGATACAGAAGATAATTTTGAATCTGTTGAAAAAGATTCTCTTGTTTCTACTAAAAAATTATACAGAGATCCTGAAGACAAATACATAGGCGGGGTAATTTCTGGTTTAGGCTACTTTTTTGGAATTGATTCTACTTGGTTGCGAATATTCTGGTTTATCGCTACACTATTTTCTGGGGGCACCCTTATTCTAATTTACATTTTATTATGGGCTCTAATACCATTGGCTAAGTCTACTGCAGATAAATTAAAAATGAAAGGTGAGCCCGTAAATATTGCCACAATTGAAAAAAAAATAAAAGAGGAATTTGATGAAGTATCCTCTAAAATAAAAGATATCGATTATAAAAAAGCCTCAAATACTTTAAAAAAAAAATCAAGAAAATTTTTCAATTTCGTAGAAGAACTAATCCTACTGATTCCTAAAATTATTTTTAGATTTTTAGGGATTACATTTCTTATCATTTCAATTATAGGATTTATTTCTGTCCTTTTAGGATGGGCCTCAGCTTTATTTTTTAGTAGTCTTCATTGGCCTTTCAAATTTTATTTATTCAATTTAAATTGGACACCTAGCCTTTTTATATCTATTGCTTTTCTTTTATTTATACTCATCCCATTTCTATTTCTTTTTTTCCTAGGCCTACGACTTCTTAGCTCAAAAGCCAGTAAATTAGGGTCAACCGTAAGAAATAGTCTTGCTGTATTGTGGTTAATTACCCTTATAGGATTGGTTGGTTTTGGTGCCTATGAAATTCGAAGTAATAGCGTTAAAGCCACCAAAGAAGTTAGTCAAAATCTTATATTACGTGAATCAGATACACTATGGATAAAGCAAAAAAATGAATATTTTAATAAAAATGAAGAAAGGTGGGTTTTTAAAAATACAAATGTTATCATTGATCCGGAAAATGACTCTTGGTGGATTGATAAAAATTTAAAGCTTAATATTGAAACTACTGATTTACCTAACCCTGTTCTTGTGATAACTAAATCTGCCCATGGTTACGATCCCCAAGAAGCACAGAAACATGCTGATAAAATACAATATCAATGGAATCAAGTGGAAAATAATTTGTTGTTGAATACACAATGGAATTTGGCCTTTTCAGAAAAATTTCACAACCAAGAAGTGAAATTAGTACTCCAGCTTCCTAAAGGGTATTCACTCTTTATAGACCCTTCTTTAAAAAATTATTTGACCTATCCCATAGCCAATGATCAAGGGTATAGAAGTTCAAAAACTGCAGGTCATTATTGGGTCATGGGCGATCAAGAGTTAGAATGCTTAGATTGTGGTTCTACTTCTAAGTCTATGGAACTCCGTTATCAACAAGAGGATAAACAAAAAGAACTTCATCTTAAGGTAGATGAAAATGAAGTTCAAATTAACAGAAAATAAACCTCGCGTCGATTTGTTCAAATTTTATTTAATGTTATATTTGCCCACACTTTTTCGGGGTGTAGCGTAGCCCGGTTATCGCGCCTGCTTTGGGAGCAGGAGGTCGCAGGTTCGAATCCTGCCACCCCGACAAAATCATACCAATTCGGGATGTGGCGCAGCCTGGTAGCGCACACGCATGGGGTGCGTGGGGTCGCAGGTTCAAATCCTGTCATCCCGACTTTTTTTCATAGAAAAGTTTCAGAATCCAAATAAATCTTAAATATTCCATTACTTTTTAATTTATTATAAAAGTTAAGATTTCTATGATTAGGAAAGTTTTTTAAAATCAAATTAAATATTTTGGATCTCAGGTTGAGAAAAAAATAATTAATAATAAAAGGGAGTCCCCCTTAAGCTTGTTTTTTGTATGCTATATGATCCATAAGTATCATTTATTTATTAGATAAAATGTTTTATAGATTTTCTAATAAGTAATTGTATATAAAATATCGCTAAAGTTTTAATTTTTTTCTAAATTTTAAAAACTCCACTGGCTCTTTTGTACATTTGAGTTTGAATTAAACATACTATCATGAAACAACTTTTGACTATATTAAGCTTAGCCTTCATCACAACTATTGGTTGCGCCCAAGATAATCCTCCATTTATTGAAACTCCAGAGACCCAATCGTATTCTTACAAAATAGTGGCTGATGGCATAGATATTCCTTGGGGCTTAGCATTTATTACACCTGAAGATTTTTTAGTTACTGAAAAATCAGGCACCTTATATCGAGTAGTCAATGGAATTAAAACAACCGTTGAAGGTTTACCCCCAATTTACACTCGTGGACAAGGTGGGCTTCTTGATGTGGCCTTGCATCCTGATTTTAGCAACAATAATATTATATATATTACACTTAGTACTGACGTAGAGGAAGATGGTTTAGGAGGCAATACAGCATTATATTGTGCCAAATTAACAGATACTTCACTAGAAGACCTTAAGCTTTTATACAAAGCGACTCCCAACACAAATAAAGGCCAACATTGGGGTTCTCGTATTGTATTTGATCAAGAAGGACATTTGTACTTTTCTATTGGCGACAGAGGTAACCGTGATGAAAATCCACAAGACATAAATCGTGATGGTGGAAAAATCTATCGCTTAAATCTAGATGGAAGTATTCCGGAAGATAATCCACATGTAGGGATTAATGGTGCAAAAACGGCTGTTTATTCCTATGGTCATCGTAATCCACAAGCCTTAGTAATGCACCCTGAAACTGGTGTGCTCTGGGAAACTGAACATGGTCCAAGAGGTGGAGATGAAATTAATATCATTCAAAAAGGTAAAAATTATGGATGGCCAACCATAACTTATGGTATCAATTATAGTGGCACACCTATTACTGACAAAAAAGAAATGGAAGGTATGGAGCAACCTTTTTATTATTGGATTCCTTCGATTGGACCCAGTGGAATGGCTTTTTCTACCTCTGGAATATATCCTGAATGGAAAGGAAATTTATTTGCTGGTTCACTCGCTTTTCAATACCTTGAACGATTAGTCATTGAAAACAATAAGGTGGTTAAACGTGAAAAAGTTTTAGATCAAATTGGACGTTTACGCAATGTTGTTCAAGGGCCAGACGGTTATTTGTATGTAGGTGTAGAAGGAAAAGGAATTTTAAAAATTATACCTAACTCGTGAAGTTTTTTATTCTTTTATACGGAATAAGTATTGGGGTATTAACAACTTTACTTTTGCCTGAAAAAACAAAGGAAGAAAGTATTGAAGCAGGTGCAGAAATTTATCAAGATTTTTGTGTACAATGCCATCTTCCAAATGGTATGGGAGTTTCAGGTGTTTTCCCCCCGCTTCAAAATTCTGATTTTTTGCGCAATAACATTGACCTAAGCATTGCAGGGCTTAAATACGGACTATCCGGAAAAATCATTGTAAACGAAGAGGAATACAATGGAGTAATGGCTAATCAAGGTTTAGAAAATGAAGAAATCGCCGATGTAATGAATTATATCTTAAACACTTGGGGCAATTCTTATTCAGGTCAAATAACAACTGAACAAGTTGAACTAATTTCTGAAAAGAATCTTCTTCCTAAATGAAAAAATACTTTGGGAAAAAACTTTTTTCACTCAACAGAAGTTACCTGCTTTACGGGGGAATTCTTCTTGGATTCATAGTTTGGATGCTTTTTATTGATACCCATTCTTGGACAATTCACAATGAATTAAATCAAGAAATTAAAAAATTAGAAAATCAAAAAAAAGCTTTACAGCAAACCCTTGATGAAGACCGAAAAACAATTCAAAAATTGTATAATAATGACAGTCTTGAAGAATTTGCCCGTGAAGCGTATGGCCATAAAAAAGAGTTAGAAACTGTTTTTATTATTGAGACTAGTGATAGTTTAAGATAATTTTAAAGATCCTATACCCTTTAAAGTATCAAATATATTTGATTGACATTCTCTTTTTACAGCAGTTAAATAATTGTATTTTTAAAAACTTAAATCAACCCCATGGGAAAAATCATAGCTATTGCTAATCAAAAAGGAGGAGTGGGAAAAACTACAACGGCTGTAAATCTTGCTGCTGCACTAGGAGTACTTGAAAAAAAAGTGCTCTTAATTGATGCTGACCCTCAAGCAAACGCTACCTCTGGTCTTGGATTAGAGGTACAATCCTTAGCTAATGGAACTTATCAACTACTAGAGCATAGTGTGTTAGCTAAAGATACTATTATACCTACCAATAGCCCAAACTTAAGCTTAATTCCATCACATATAGATTTGGTGGCAGCTGAAATAGAATTAGTTGATAAAAAAGATCGAGAGTATATGCTCAAAAAAGCAATTCGTAAAATTGCTTCTGATTTTGATTTTATTTTTATTGACTGCGCACCTTCTCTAGGTTTAATAACTCTCAATGCACTAGTAGCTGCAGAGTCAGTAATTATTCCCATTCAATGCGAATATTTTGCCTTAGAAGGACTAGGAAAATTATTAAATACCATCAAAAGTATTCAAAAAATTCATAACCCTGATTTAGATATTGAAGGCCTATTACTTACTATGTATGATACCCGATTACGCTTATCAAATCAAGTGGTTGAAGAAGTAAAAAAACATTTTGGAAAAATGGTTTTTAAAACTATAATTCAGCGTAATATTCGATTGAGTGAAGCCCCTAGCTTTGGAGAAGACATAATTACTTATGATGCCGCAAGTAGAGGAGCAAAAAGCTATTTATCACTAGCAAACGAAATGATAAAAAAGAACAATTGACGATGGCAAAGTCTAGTAAAAAACCAGCTTTAGGAAGAGGTCTATCAGCTTTATTGAATGACCCAAATAATAAAATAAATTCTGCCAAAGATAAAAATGCAGATCAGGTTATTGGTACAATTATTGAGTTACAAATCAAAAAAATAAAAACAAATCCTAATCAGCCTAGAACTTACTTTAACGAAGAGGCCCTTAAAGAACTTAGTTCATCAATTAAAGAATTAGGAGTAATTCAACCAGTCACAGTTCGTAAAATTCTTGGTGATCAATATGAACTAATTTCCGGAGAAAGAAGGATTCGTGCTTCTATTATGGCAGGACTTCAAACTATTCCTGCTTTTATCAGACTAGCCAATGACCAAGAATCACTTGAAATGGCTTTGGTTGAAAATATACAACGGCAAGATTTAGATCCTATTGAGATAGGACTTTCCTATCAACGCTTGATTGATGAAATTCAACTTACTCAAGATCAACTCAGTGAAAGAGTAGGTAAAAAAAGATCAACCATTACCAATTACATTCGGCTATTAAAATTAGATCCTATTGTACAAACCGGAATCCGAGATGGTTTTATTAGCATGGGACACGGTAGGGCATTAGTAAATGTTGAGGACAGTAAGACACAACTTGAACTTTATCAATTGATTGTAAAAAAAGGATTGTCAGTGAGGGCCGTCGAGGAATTGGTGCGAAAATCAAAAAAAACGACACTAAAAACCACTGCTTATCAACCTGTTTTTGTTAGCCAAGCAGCAAATCAACTTAGTGATTATCTAAAAACATCAGTCTCCGCTGCGACAAATAGTGAAGGTAAAGGGGTGATCAAAATCAATTTTGAATCTCAGGAACAATTACAACAGATACTTAACCGAATCAAAGGTGAAAAGTAAACTTTATATCCTTGTCGTTATACTTTTCAGCCAAAATATCCTTTGGTCACAAGAGGATACAGAAGAAAAGGGAACACCCAATAAAGAGGAAGTTCTTTCAATCCTTCAACCCGATTCTTTACAGTTTAACAAAAAGTATTCGCCCAGAATTCAACGTTTAATTGCCGACCCTCTTACCCCTGCTAAGGCAGGATTTTATTCTACTATATTACCAGGATTAGGTCAGGTCTTTTTAGGAAAAGGATGGAAAGTTCCAATTATTTATGCTGCATTAGGTACTTCATTTTACTATTATGACTTACAAAATAAAGAAATGAAGAGTTACCGTAAAGCCTACAAAAGAAGGCTGAATGGATTTTTTGATGATGAATATTTAGAAAAAGACATTCCCATTACTACTGAACAACTTTTAATAGGAATGGAATTTCATAAAAATTATAGGGATATAGCCCTTATGGCATTGGCAGCTTCTTATATTTTAAATATACTTGAAGCCAATGTAAGTGCACATTTACTCCAGTTTAATGTTAATGATGACTTGAGTCTACAACCAAACTTCATTTTTGATCCTGAACAAATGGGTTTAAAATTAGCTATCACCCTAAAATAATCAACATGAAACTTGCACTTTTAGGTTACGGTAAAATGGGTAAAGCAATTGAAAAAATTGCACTTGAACGTGGTCATTCTATTGCATATATACTTGATAAAGAAATTGAAAATGGAAACCTTTCTGACTCTGAAGTAGCTATAAATTTTAGTGTCCCTTCGGCAGCTGTTTCAAATATAAAGTCCGCACTCGACTTAAAAATACCCGTGGTTTGTGGAACTACGGGATGGCTAGATCAATTTCAATCTATAAAAGCATATACCCATAAAAAGGAAAGTGCATTTTTATATGCTTCAAATTTTAGCATTGGTGTTAATCTTTTTTTTAAAATTAACGCTCAAGTTGCACAATTAATGACTCCTCATAAAGAAACTTATCAGGCTAAAATCAAAGAAATTCACCATATACATAAACTTGATGCTCCTAGCGGAACTGCAATAACAATGGCAGAGGCACTAATTAAAGAAAACATTTATAACCAATGGGAACTTAATGGGACAAATTCTAAACATCTGGCTATTGAATCAGTTAGGGAAGGAGAGGTCCCCGGTACTCATTCAATAACTTATACCTCAAAAATAGACTCCATTCAGCTTATCCACGAGGCTTTTAATCGAGATGGATTTGCACTTGGAGCCTTAATTGCTTCTGAATGGATTAAAGGCAAAAAAGGAATATATTCCATGCAGGATGTTTTAAATATTCCTTAAACCCTATCCCTATTAAATGGATACACTTATCTTTGAAAAAAACACTTTATGACACTAGCACAGTGGTTCTTTTTTTTCCTCTTTGTTCAAGGAGTACATTTTCTAAATACATGGAAATTATACAAAGTTGCAGGCTATAAATCTTGGCAAGCTGTCGTACCAATATATAATGCTGTAATATTAATGAAAATTATTAGGCGACCATGGTGGTGGGTTATTTTATTGTTCATTCCAACCATTAATCTAATTTTATTTGGGGTGATTTGGGTTGAAACATTACGCAGCTTTGGTAAAAACTCTACTAAAGACACATTTTTAGTCTTACTTACGTTTGGCCTTTATATCGCTACTCTTAACTACAGCTCGAATCCTACCTATGTCGAAAATCGAAGTCTTGTACCAAGAACAGGGGTGGGAGAAACCATTAGTTCCATTTTATTTGCCATTGTAGCGGCTACATTAGTTCATAATTATTTTATTCAACCCTTCATAATTCCGACAGGTTCCTTAGAAAAATCACTTTTAATTGGTGATTTTCTATTTGTAAGTAAGTTTCATTACGGAGCAAGAGCACCAATGACGGCTATTTCAGTTCCAATGGTACATGATACTGTTCCTGTTTTAAAAATTCGTTCCTATCTCAAATCGCCTCAAATCCCTTATTTCCGTTTGCCTGCAATTCAAAAAATAAAGCACAATGATATTGTGGTATTTAGTTGGCCTGCAGATACAGTAAGACAGTTTTTTGTACGTGAAAAAGGGGTAGACAAACCCATTGACAAGAAGTCTAATTATGTTAAACGGTGTGTCGGTTTACCAGGAGATACCCTTACCATAATTGATGGTAGAGTTCATATTAATGGTGTAAAAAACATATTACCCCAAAGAGCTGAAGTGCAATTTAGCTATGATGTCTATGCTGAAAAAGGGGTTTCTTCTCGAAAATTAACTGCTGCAGGTTTTAAAGACTTTAATAGAAAATATAAAATTGAAAATATAACAGAATCTTCTTACAGAGAATTGGTACCCTACATTATAGGTAGAATTGGAAACACAGTTGACAACTTTGTTGTGGTAACAGAATCCCGTGGACTACCTCCTGAATTGATTGGAAAATTAGGTTTAAGGGTAAGTGAATTGTTGGAATCTAAAAAAGAAATGTTATTAACAGATAATGAAGCAGAATTGCTTGCTCAAACAGAAGGAATTGATAGCATTATTCAAATTGTAAACAGAAAAAAAGCTCCCAACGAAACTTTTTTTCCTAATCGGATACCCTTTGATTGGAATGAAGATCAATTTGGCCCTATTTGGATTCCAAAACAAAATAGTACAATTGGCTTATCAATTGAAAACTTACCACTTTACAAAAAAATCATTGAAGATTATGAAAATAATACTCTTGAAGTAACATCTTCAGAAATTCGAATTAACGGAATTCCATCACAAGAATATACCTTCAAACAAGATTATTATTGGATGATGGGAGACAATAGACACCGCTCTGAAGACAGTCGATTTTGGGGTTTTGTTCCTGAAGATCATATTGTAGGAAAACCTGTTTTTATTTGGTTTAGTATAGAAGGAATTAATGATGGATTAAAAAATTGGAGAATCCGATGGGATAGAGTGTTTACAACGGTTGACGGTACTGGAAAAAGACATTCTTACTTCCCATACTTTCTAATAGTATTGTTGCTTTGGCAAGGTTACAGTTTTTACAGAAAAAGAAAATTAAAAATAGGGTCTTAAATGGAAGTCCTTGTTCCGGCTTACCTTCCTAACGTTGCCTATTTTTCATGGATATTACAACAAAAAAATGTGCCTTTTGTAGTTGATACTCATTATCAAAAACAAACTTTTAGAAACCGAACAGAAATTTATGGTGCAAATGGCCTTTTAATTTTGACCATACCCATTGAACATAGTAAAATTGATCATCACCAAAAAGAAAAAGAAGTTAAAATCTGTTATGCCAATGATTGGCAAAAACAACATTGGAAATCATTATCTACTGCTTACCGTTCTTCCCCATTTTTCGAATATTACGAAGCTGATTTATATCCTTTTTATCATAAGAAAACTACCTATTTAGTTGAGTATAACCTTGCCTTACTAAATAAGATTTATAACCTGTTAGAACAAGAATTAACCTTTACTCTTCAGTCGATTAAAAAAAATGAATTTAAAATAAAAGAAACTCTCTTATTTGCAAAAAATAAAGAACGTCAGGTGCAAAATCACTACGCACAAGTTTTTGAAAGTAAACATGGATTCATTTCAAATCTTAGTGTTTTAGACGTTCTTTTTAATCTAGGCCCCGAGAGTTTGTTGTATTTAAAAAAAGCAGTTTTTATCAATTAATCAATGGGCCAATTCACCTTCGCTCTAATGGGATAATGATCTGAAAGATTTACAGCATAAGTATTAAAATCAACCACTTCAAGGTCAATAGAGGGCAGTATAAAATCAATACGCATAGGATAGTATGGGAATCTATAGGTTCTTCCAAAACCTTCACCCCGTAAAACATAACTATCATTTCTTGTCTCAGTTAATAATTTATAACTTTTTGAATAGGCTGTATTGTTTAGGTCAGTACATAAGATAGATGGTAATTTATTTTTTTTGGACTCTTTTTGAAAAACGTTAACCTGTTGCTGTTGTCTTAAAAATACTTCGCTAAGTTTTTTTCTTATTTTTTGAGAATATTGTGCTGTTAATAAGGTATCTCTAACATCTAATCTTAGTGATTCAAAATGAAGATTATAAATTCGAAGGGTATCTTTACCCTGTATCAAATCAGTCTGCATGCCCCCATTTGATGAAGAAGGAAAAACAATAGTTTTTGTGTTATTTAATGGGAATTTTGATAATATAGAGGTTCCAATCAAACCCTTTTCTTTATAAGGTATAAACTCTTGATAAGGATATGAATTAAAGGATGGGGCTTGATTTATTGAAAATTCTTGAAAACAAACTATATCTGGGTTTTCTTTTTGTATAAAAGCTTCTATTTCCATAGGAATATTATCAGTTTTAATCCATTGAAAACGGTTAAAAGAACGTACATTAAAACTCATTATACTTAATTCTTTGTCCCTCCTAATTTCTAAACCATTTACTTGGTATAGGCGTTGCCATTCAGAAAAACTAAATACAAAGACTAAAACAAACATAAGGGCAGGCCAATCAAGACGAAATACCCAATAAAGAAAAAAGAATAAATTTAATATGCAAAGAACTGGTACAAGAAGCGTGAGAATGGGAAAATTAAATGGAGCGTCAAACACATCCATTGCTAAAAGTTGAAGGAGTAAAAAAAAGAGTGTACAGACTATAAGAGCTCTATAAATGAGGCGATTTTTTCTCATGTGTTGATGCTATTTCTTGCCCGCTTTAAAAAGTAAATCCTTTTCTTCTTTGGTCAAACTTTCATAGCCTGAATCACTTATTTTATCTAAAATAGCATCTATATTTTGTTGTAAATCGTCTTTATGTTTAGAAACATTTTTTTTAGCATTGTTTGATTTATTTCGATATACTGTCTTAAGGATAGGTTTTTTTCGAAATAGATCCACCCAGCGGTCCACCCAACGCTCAAAAGCAGTTCCAATATCTGTACCTTGTATTAACTTTTTGGCATAATAGTAGCCTAAAATTGCACCACCAATATGAGCTAAATGGCCTCCTGCATTCCCTGATGGAATTTGAATAACATCAATTAAAACAAAAGCAAGGCCTAGATACCATAATTTTATACTAAACAAAAAAAGCTGAATTGTATATTCTGGACTATAGGTAGCCATAAAAATTAACACCGCCATAACACCCGCAGAGGCTCCAACCATGACTGGTGAACTATTTTGAAACACTGGAAATATTGAAAAACTTAATAAAAAAGTTAGCCCTCCTACAATAACGCCAAGAAAATAAATATTGTAAAATGTTTTTACTGGAAATAAATTCAAAATTAATCGAGATGAAAAATATAAGAGGTACATATTCCAAAACAAATGAAACACTCCATTGTGTAAAAAACTATACGTTATAAGTGACCAAGGTTTAAATATAAAAACACTCCAGTCTGAAGACAGTTCAAATAAACCTAAAAAGGTATCAAAGGGAAGTGCAAATAGAAAAAAAAGGGTTTTTAAAAACAGAGGTATAACAAAACATGCTACATTAATAGCAATTAATTTCTCTGCTCCATTTAGTTGTTGAAGTTTTAATTGTATCTGGTCTTTTAAATTCATAAATCCCATCGGTTATTATCAAATTCATTTTTTTTCCAATACCACATCATTATTAGACCAGTAATTGCACCACCTACATGAGCAAAATGAGCTATTGGTCCAATTGAATATGATGTAAAACCAAAAAATAAATCGCCTAAAATTAATAGAGGTACAAGCACTTTTGCTTTTACAGGAATTGGAGGAAATAATAGCATTAATCTAGCATTAGGAAATAAAAATGCAAAAGCAACAAGAACACCATACAAAGCACCTGAAGCACCAACCATTACACTGTTAAAGGCAGATAATCCATTTAAAAGTGACTCTCTGCCAATGCGTTCAACAATATCTATTGATAAATCACGAGTTTTATAAAATTCAGCAATTTGAAAAGCATTAAGTCCTTCAGCATACAATAAATCAGAAATTTGAGAAACCTGAAAATAATATAAACCCAATTGCAATGCTGCAGCTCCAAAACCAGTTGATAAATAAAAGAAAATAAATTTATTTTTTCCCCACATTTGTTCAATCGGAGTGCCAAACATGTAGAGCCCAAACATGTTAAAAAATATATGCCCAATATCTCCATGCATAAACATATGAGTTAGGGGTTGCCAAAAATGAAATTTAGAATTTGAAGGGTAGTGTAATGCAAACATATCATAGGCCAGCTGACCCAAGGTCAAAGAAGCAATAAAAAAAATGATATTTATTATTAGAAGGTGCTTAACAGTTTCCGTAATATTTCTCATCCATTAAGTTTTTTATCTATTTCAGACTTGTCCAAAGTAATAAAAATCTGACGATTGAAAGGGGATACAGCTGTTTCCTTACAACCAAAAAAATCATCTATTAAGGCCTGTTGCTCTTCTTGTTTCAAAATCTCACCAGTTCGTATAGCTAATGTTTTTGCTATTTTTTTAGCAATTTGATCAGCTTGACTAAAATGAGAATCTGATATTTCATCCAAATCGTCTAAAATCGTTTCAAGAATTTCAGTCACTTTTTCAACTGGACAAGAGATAGGAGCGCCACTTATTTCTAAAATATTACCCTGGAGCTTAATTTTAAATCCTAAAGCATCAATTATATCGTGTAAACGAATATAATGTTCTAATTGAAGCGGGTGTAAAGTCAATGTTTGCGAAAATAGTAATTGTTGGCTTTGCCCTTTTTTATTTGTAATCTCATTTAAAAATCGTTCATAGAGTACCCGTTGGTGCGCTCTGTTTTGATTAATTAAAAGCAACTGAGATTTTAAAGGGCATACTATATATTTAGAAAATAATTGAAAAACTCGACTGACTTGAGGAACATTCAATAAGGGCATTACTTTATCCTCTATTTTAGGATCAGTATTACTTTCTGTAAAAAGACTTTCCCATTGTGTTGCTTTGTCTGTTTTTTTTGGTAATCGATTTATCTCACCTTTAAATGGATTAAAACTAGAATCTACTTCGATTGGAGGTAAATTTGGCGTTTTATTTTTATATGAATAAGGTAAATCCATACTTGGATCTTTATCAAAATCTAATGATGGAGTTACTTGAAAAACTCCTAAGCTATGTTTTACTGAAGCCTTTATTATGGCATATAAATTTTGCTCCTCCTCAAATTTTACTTCGGTTTTAGTAGGGTGAATATTGATATCTATTGATTTTGGATCAACCGTTAAATATAAAAAATACCCTGGAAATAAGCCAGGTTTAATCAACCCTTCAAACGCACTTGAAACAGCATGATGTAAAAAGGAACTTTTAATAAAACGACGATTGACAAAAAAGAATTGTTGACCCCTTGTTTTTTTAGCAAAGCCAGGTTTTACTATGTATCCATGAAGTGTGACCAAAGATGTTTTCTCTTCGACAGGAACAAGCTGATTCTCCCACTTTGTTCCAAATATAGAGGCAATACGTTTTCGAATTGAATCGATTGGCAAATCAAAAAATTCGGAACCGTTATTATAAAAGGTGAACTTAATTTCTGGATGGGCCAATGCTACACGATGAAATTCATCTATAACATGTCTTAACTCAACGGTATCCGATTTTAAAAAATTTCGGCGTGCAGGAATATTGTAAAACAAACGTTTTACTGCTATTGAGGTTCCTTTAGGTTGCGTTGAAATAGTTTGTTCAACTACTTTACTGCCTTCAATTTTTAAACAATGAGAGACCTCATCTTCCTCTGTTTTAGTATGGGTTTCTACATGGGCAATAGCAGCAATAGAGGCTAAGGCTTCTCCTCTAAAACCCTTTGTGGATAACTCAAATAAATCTTCGGCCACTTTAATTTTTGATGTAGCATGACGTTCAAATGCCAAACGAATATCAGTACTATTCATTCCCATTCCATTGTCAATAACTTGAGTTAAAGTTTTTCCAGCATCTTTGATAATTAGTTGAATTGAATTAGCTCCTGCATCGACTGCATTTTCCAATAATTCTTTAACTACTGATCCAGGTCGTTGAATCACTTCACCAGCTGCAATTTGATTGGCAACATGATCGGGTAAAAGCGAAATCCTTGAACTCATTTATTTGAGGGCATAAAAAGGGTAAGATCAAAATCTAAGATGTAAAAACTCAAAAAAAGAAGTGCACAAATAATGAGTAAGAGCCGCAAAGAAACCGATCGATTTTTTCTTGTACGCATCTGTAGACGGGCTTCTTTCCATTGTTGACCAAAATCATTTCGATTAAAAGTATCTCTATACTTAGAAAATTTAGAATCAAATTCATACAAATTACCTTCCTCTTTACCTTGGTAATATCGAGGTGTATAATTGTACCTTCTATTTTTTCGCAGTTTAAAAAGGTTCGATTTCAGCATAGTCCAAAGGTACTATAATGTGTTAAAATCTCGAAACCTATAAAGAGAAAGTTAAATTAAAAAATGGGTTAATTACCTCTTAACGCTGCCATTTGAAGTGCTGCCACAGCAGCTTCAACTCCTTTATTTCCATGAATTCCTCCACTCCTAGCCTGAGCTTGCTCTATGCTGTCATCGGTTAACACACAAAATATTACAGGAACATTATTATTTACATTTAAGTCCTTAATTCCTTCGGCAACGGCCTGACAAATAAATTCAAAATGACGTGTTTCCCCTTGGATGACACTTCCAATAACAATAACAGCGTCTGGATTGTGAGATTGTGCCAATTTAGCTCCATAAATTAATTCAAAGCTACCCGGAACATCCCAAACTTTAATTTGATCTGTGGGTACGCCATGGTGGTGTAATGTCTTTATTGCTCCTTGACAAAGTGATTTTGTAATTTCTTCATTCCATTGAGATACCACAATATGTATGGTAAAGGATGCCCCGTTGGGCACCTTATCAGGATCGTAGCTGGAAAGATGGCTATTTGCCGTAGCCATTATTATTTTTGAAGTTGTTCTAATCGACCAAGTTGTACATCAACCTTTTCTGCTTCATCCGAATTTGGAAATTCATTTTTAATTCGCTTTAAGTGGGCTATAGCAGAGGTTGTTTTCCCTATAGAAGCACCTGTTACAGCAGCTTTGTATAAATATTTAGGCGTACTGTAAGCATTTTCATTTACGCCAGAAGCTTCTAAATAATAGGTATAAGCATCTTCCAATTGTCCTAACTGAGCAAATGCATCTCCAATTGCCCCTCTAGATAAAGCACTGAGCAATATATCTTCAGAATTAAATTGGTCTAAATAATAGATTGCATTTTTATAATCTCTTAAATTAAGATAAGACATCCCGGCACTGTAAGTAGCTAGTTTTGCTGCTGGTGTTCCCGAGTAATTTGAAATTATGTCTAAAAATCCATATTTACCTTCCCCGCCGTTTAATGCTCTAAGGTATAGAGAATCTGAATTAACACTATTCACTGCTAATTCAAAGTAATATTGTGCTTGGTTCAACTCGCTAACTGCTTCTTGATTTTTAGGTTCAACAACAAATTTTTCGTATCCTAAAAATCCAAGCACCCCAAGGGCAATAACACCAATTAAAGAGAAAATAACATTTTGATATTTAACAACCCACTCTTCTGTTTTAGAGGCTGTAGTGTCTAACGTTTCAAATACTTCTGCTGTAGTACTTTGAATTTCTACTGCGGTATCGGTGTTTGGAGCGACTGATTTTTTTGCTCCACGTTTTTTATATGTTGCCATAGCTACAATTATTATATTAAGCGCACAAAATTAGTCTTTTTTATTCTAAATCAAAAAGAGGAATGTCGCTTCTAACTTATTATTTTTGTTCTTTATGTATTTAAAACAACTCAACCTTACCCAGTACAAAAATATAACTTCAAAAACTTTTGATTTTAATCCTAAAATTAACTGTTTTATTGGGGATAATGGCGTAGGAAAATCTAATGTTTTAGACGCTATTTACCATTTAGCATTTGGAAAGAGTTATTTTAATCCGTTAGCACTTCACAACATTCAAATAGGAACCGACTTTTTTGTTATTGAAGGAAGGTATCAGATTGGAAAAAAGGAAGAAAAAATAATTTGTAGCCTTAAAAAAGGACAAAAAAAAATACTAAAACGAAACGGAAAAGTATATGAAAAAATTGCAGATCATATTGGGCGAATTCCTACTGTAATTATTTCTCCTGCTGATCACGATCTTATTGCAGAAGGCAGTGCAATTAGACGAAAATTTATAGATGGTGTAATCGGTCAAACGGATGCCTTATACCTTCAAAATGTCATTGAATACAATATTGTTTTGTCTCAACGTAATGCCCTTTTAAAATTCTTCGCACTCAATCATAATTTTGATGCTGATACTCTAGAAATTTATAACGAACAACTAATTGCTAGAAGCCAATCTATATATGAAAAAAGAGTTGCTTTTATGAATGATTTCATTCCCGTTTTCTTAGCACGTTATTCTAGTATTAGTGACCATAAAGAACCCGTTTCCCTGTCCTATGAAAGTCAATTAACAAATTCTAGTCACAAAGTTTTACTTAATAAATCAATTTCTAGAGATAAAGCTATTCAGTTTACTACAACAGGAACTCATAAAGATGACCTTCATTTTTTAATACAAGAACAACCCATCAAAAAATTCGGTAGTCAGGGACAACAAAAAACATTTTTAGTGGCATTAAAACTGGCTCAATTTGATTTTTTAAAAGCTCAAATTGGTGCAGCTCCAATTTTACTTCTTGACGATGCTTTTGATAAATTAGATCAAAAAAGGGTGTCACAAATTATAGGACTAGTTGATCAACATGATTTTGGTCAAATATTTTTAACTGATACCCACGAGGATCGCACCTTAGAGGCATTATCAAAAAGTCAATCTTCCTATGAAATTTTTAAACTATAACCTTTTAAAAACTTTGTTAAGCTTGCTTTTATTTTTAGGTTGCACAAATGCTAAAATAAATTCTAAGTTCTTAAATGGCTATTGGAAAATCGATTACGTTATGCATAAAGGAGAAAAGTTTATACCTGAATCCGTAAATTTACTATATGACTATTACTTTATTAAAGAGAATAAAGGAATTTATAAAAAAGCCAGTCCATTAATTAATGGCACATTTGAAACCTCTTTGGATCAAACCTCATTTACCTTGGTTGAAGAAAATAATAATACCTATATTAAATTTCTCACTCGTTGGGATCAATGGTCAAAAAAAATTAGCCATTTAGATAGTGTTTCTCTAGTTTTAGAACATGATCAACGTCAATTTTATTATAAAAGACCTTAAACCATTCTAAAGTGATGAAAAAGAATAATTCACATGAAGATCCGCAACCATTAAAAGATGTGCTTAGAGAATTTATAACGCAGAAACCTTTGCTAAAAGGAGTTGAAAAAGTCCGTATTTGTGAAGCTTGGGGTAAAGTTATGGGTGCAAATGTGTTAAAGTATACTTCGGAAACGAGATATTCTTATAATATTCTCTATGTTAGTCTTAGTTCTGCACCTCTAAAAATGGAATTGGGATATAAATTGGATGAGATTACTACAAGAATAAATAATTACCTAGGAAAAGAATATATTAAAAAAATCACTTTGATTTAGAATTGTTCACGTTTAGAAAAATGAAAAGCAGCTTCAACTTGTGCATTTTCATCACTATCAGATCCATGAACTGCATTTTCACCCATAGAAGTTGCAAACAATTTGCGTAACGTTCCCTCTGCTGCTTCCTCAGGGTTAGTTGCTCCTATAAGTGTTCGAAACGATTGAACAGCATTCTCTTTCTCAAGTATAGCCGCAACTATAGGTCCACGTGTCATAAAAGAAACTAACTCACCAAAAAAAGGACGCTCATTGTGGACTGCGTAAAAGGTTTCTGCGTCGCGTTGTGTTAATTGAGTTAATTTTAACGCTTTAATTACAAAACCTGCAGAGGCAACTTTTTCAAGAATTGCTCCAATATATCCCTTTTCAACAGCATCAGGTTTAATCATCATTAAAGTAAGATTTCCCATTTTAATTTTTTTTTGGCAAAGCTAAGAAATGTATTGTAAAGCTTCCCATTTAATTTTTACCCTTAATCAACTCCTCTTTCTACTTGTACCAACTGCTATGAATATAGTATCTTTACATCGATATGGATAAAACCTTTGTTACCGCATTACAAAAACGGCTATCAGACCCAAAAAAAATTGTCATCCTACCTCATAAGAACCCAGACGGGGATGCCTTGGGGAGCACTTTAGCCCTGTTGCATTTTTTAGAAACAAAGGCACATGAGGTTGTTGTTCTTTCTCCAAATGATTATCCTAATTTTTTAAAATGGCTTCCAGGAGAACAAAAGATATTAAAATACAATACAAATACATCGTTTTGTGATCAGAAAATTAATGACGCTGATCTCATTTTTACATTAGACTTTAATGCGCTTTCTCGTGTTGAAGAAATGGAAGGGGTTGTTCAAAAAGCAAAAGCAGAAAAAATCATGATCGATCATCATGAACAACCGGATTCTTATGCAGCACTTCAATATTCAGATCCGGCTATGAGTTCCACCTGTGAAATGGTTTACCACCTCATAAATGCATTAGATCCTCAAGCGTTTTCCAAAGCCATTGCCACGTGTTTGTACACCGGAATAATGACCGATACAGGCTCCTTTCGCTACCCCTCAACAACCCCAACAACTCATAAGGTGATCGCCCATTTATTAGAATTAGGAGCTCAAGGGAGTACTATTCATGAAAGAATTTACGATAGCTCATCCTTTAACCGGATTAAATTATTAGGGCTGACCTTATCCAATCTTAAAAAAATTGAAGGGTTACCCGTTGCCTTCATGACATTAACCCGTGATGAATTACAATCTTGTGATTATAAAAAGGGCGATACCGAAGGATTTGTAAATTACGGCTTGAGTATAGAGGGGGTTATTTTTTCTTGTATAATGATAGAGAATGATGATCAAGAGAAAATCAAAATGTCATTCCGATCTCAAGGTGATTTTTCTGTAAATGCCTTTGCACGAACCTATTTTGATGGTGGTGGACACCACAATGCAGCTGGAGGCATGTCTATGGAATCACTTTCTAAAACTGTAGAAAGATTTATAAAAGCAGTAAAAAAAGAATTTCAAAAATAAAACCAATGAAGCAATTGTTTTCTATTTTGATGTTCTCTTTGCTATTTCAATTTTGTACCGATACACAACCTAGAAATCCAGTAAATAAACCAAAAACTTCATTTCTCAATAACTCAGCAGAACGTAACAAAGCATTGCTAGCTAGGGAAGAAAGTTTGCTAAAAAAGGCTGCTGAAAAAGAGAATGCACTCTCTTTTCAACGTACTTCAAAAGGTTTTTTGTATGCTATTAAGCTCTCAGAATTTCCAGAGTCACCCTTACCCGTCAAGGGAGAAAAGGTAAGGTTTGAGTACCAAATTGAAACGCTAGACCAGAAGGTAATCTACAGTCGATCAACGCTGGGCGTTACCGAATATTCTATAGATGAGGAAGATTTTTTACCCGCACTTCGCGAAGGGTTGCGATTAATGCGTGAAGGGGATATTGTGGTATTTCTTTTTCCTTCCTACCTTTGCTATGGCTATCAAGGTGATGGCGATAAAATTAAAATAAATCAGCCCCTTCGGTTTACGATTTGGCGGCTTCCTATTTCGTAATACTTAACTAAATTCACTATTCATGAAACACATAATTTTTTCTCTCTTCATTTTCTTAATTAGTATTGGGTGTAAAACCAGTTACCCTGATTTAGAAGATGGATTATATGCAGATATTAAAACCAACAAAGGGTCAATTGTATTAAAATTAGCCCACGATAAAGCTCCGGTGACAGTGGCAAACTTTGTGTCACTAAGCGAAGGGAATAATCCAAAGGTGAGCGATGAATTTAAAGGAAAAAAATATTACAACGGTATCACTTTTCATCGTGTAATTCCTGATTTCATGATTCAGGGAGGAGATCCCACAGGTACTGGATCTGGAGGTCCAGGATACCAATTTGATGATGAGTTCAGTGATTTAACTCATGATGGCCCAGGGGTGTTATCTATGGCTAATGCTGGGGCAGGAACCAATGGAAGTCAATTCTTCATTACCCATAAAGAAACGCCTTGGCTTGACGGTGTGCACAGTGTTTTTGGTCGAGTGGTGACGGGTCAAAATGTGGTTGACAGTATCCAACAAAATGATCAAATTGAAGAAGTGGTAATTATTCGAAACGGTGCTGAAGCCCGTAAATTCAATGCCCCTGAGATTTTTGAAAACCATTTCGCACAACGTGAAGAAATACAAAAAGAACGCGAAGCAAAAAAACAAGAGATTCGCGACAAAAATGTGAGCCGTTTTGATTCTCAAAAAAAGGCGTCCATTACTACACCTTCTGGATTACAATACCATATTACTAACACCGGTGAAGGAACTGCAGTAAGTAAAACCAATAGCTGTCAAGTACATTATGCTGTTTATTTTGTTGATGGCACCTTGCTAGAAACAAGCAAACTGGAAATCGCTGAGGCCAATGATGTGGTAAATCCGCAACGTAAAAGTGCAGGACAATACCTACCCCTTCCTGCTCGAGTTGGACCTGATGATGGAATGATTGAAGGGTTTAAAGAAGGATTGAGACTTTTAAAAGAAGGAGATCAAGCCACACTCTTCTTACCTTATACTTTGGCTTATGGAGCTGATGGTGTACCTGGCATTCCTCCACAATCTGATTTGATTTTTGAAGTGGAAATCGTAGCCGTAGAAGAATAACAATTCACTCAAAGCCCTGTACCGCAGGGCTTTTTTTTATGAATCGATTGCAGTGGTATATCATCCTTTCCTTGCCTCTTCAAATTCTGGGGTTGCAAGGACTTAAACGATATCCTATTGAGATCGAACAATATTACAGCACCCTACTCTACCCCTGGTTGTTTGACCTGCATCGGTTTTTTTTCAAACTACTCCCTTTTTCCCTTGGCGATCTTTTCTATTTTTTAATACTAGCCTTAATTATAGGACAGTTAGCCTTATTTATTCGGAAACCAAAGGGGAATTTTAAAAAAGGGGTTGTACGTTTTATAGCACTAATTTCCTTAGTTCACTTTTTGTTTTATTTGAATTGGGGGTTACATTATTATCGAGTTCCGCTAGCACAAAAGCTCAACTACGAAAAAAAATATACTGAACAACAGTTAATCAATACCCTAGAGCATATAATTGAAACAGCAAACATCCTGCATGCTCAACTCGTAAACGAAGATACTTTAGGCGTTCAAATCCCTTATGACAAAAATACGCTTATGCGATTACTTAACGATACGTTCGTTTCTTTAGGTACCCCTTCAGGGATTCGGCCCTATTCAAAAAATTCAATCTGGAGTATTCCCCTCAGCTATATGGGATATGCCGGTTACTTGAACCCGTTTACCCTTGAGGCACAGGTCAACTCTAAAATACCTAAACTGAGTTACATCACTACTGTTGTTCATGAAATGGCTCATCAAACAGGTATAGCGGCTGAAAATGAAGCCAATTTTATTGCCTTTTACAATACGGTTCAGCACTCCGATCCCTTCATTCAATATGCTGGATACACTTTTGCTCTTCGGTATTGCTATGCCGAACTTTTTAAAGTCCGCCCTGAAAAGGCAGAGGAAATTTTAAGTCTTATTCGACCAGGAATTATTAATAATTTTAAAGAGCAATCCGCTTTTTGGGAAATGTTTAAAAATCCTTTTGAGCCCTATTTGAAAGTAGGTTATGACCACTACCTTAAAGCCAACGGTCAAGTAGAGGGAATTCAAAGTTACAATGCGATGGTGGCTTTAGTAGTTGCTTATTTAAAAAATACTATTGAACCAATTTAATTATGGAGCTTTTTTTAGGAACCCAAAAATTATATACCTTTCTCTTATGAAATATATCAGTAGTTCAAAAAATCCTGAGATTAAACAATTGCGAGGCCTAATTGAAAAATCTAGGATTAGAAAACGTGAATCAAGATTTGTTGTTGAAGGTTTACGTGAAATAAAAAAAGCCCTACTTGGGAGATACACTTTAGAGCGTTTTTTTATTGAAGAAGGGAGTGAAGAGGTATTGAAATCATTGGATTTTCAACCTACTGAAGAAAAAATATTTAGAGTCCACAAAACCACCTTTGAACAAATTACAGTACGTTCTGGTTCAGAAAAAATTATAGCTATAGGAATAAATAAATCACATTCTTTAGATCAACTTTCAATTACTGATAATGCCATAGTACTGGTTATTGAAGCTCCTGAAAAACCCGGAAATATAGGGGCTTTATATCGAACTGCAACTGCTGCCAATTTTGATGCTGTTCTAATTGCAAATCCCAAAACAGATTTTTATAACCCCAACAGTATAAGGTCAAGTTTAGGAACCGTTTTTATTATGCCAACTGCTATAGCATCAAGTATTGATGTAATCTCTTTTTTAAAACTTCATAGTTTTAAAATATTTACTGCTTTTTTACACACTGACGCTTCTCGTTACGACCAATTAAGGTATACCTCCCCTTGTGCAATTGTAATGGGCGCTGAAAGTACCGGACTTACTTCAATGTGGAAAGAGGCCAGTCACCAGCACGTTATGATCCCTATGAATGAAAAAGTGGATTCACTGAATCTTTCTGTATCTGCAGGCATTTTGATGTATGAGGTTCAACGTAATAATAATCGACTTGATTAAGAGATGATTCTTTACTACCTTTCCACTAAGGATGGTTGATCAAGAATTAGAAAATAAAGAAATTGCAAAGCAGTATAAGGAATTACTGCGGATAAGCTATCAAACGTTAAGCGAAAAGGATAAAAAACAAATACGCTTAGCCTTTGACATGGCGGTAGAAGCGCATAGTGAACAGAGAAGAAAATCTGGAGAGGCTTATATTTTTCATCCTATTAGTGTAGCCAAAATCGTTGCGCAAGAAATTGGACTTGATGCTACTTCCATTTGCGCTGCCTTATTACACGATGTTGTTGAGGATACCAAATTTACTTTAGAGGATGTTGAACGTATCTTAGGAAAAACTGTTGCTAAAATTGTTCATGGACTGACCAAAATCTCCCACTTAAAAAAAGACAAAAATATTTCATTACAAGCTGAGAATTTTAGAAAAATGCTTCTTACGCTTAATGATGATGTTCGGGTGATTATCATCAAAATTGCAGACCGTTTACACAATATGCAAACTATGGATGCTATGCCTGAATATAAGCAGGTCAAAATTGCTTCTGAGACCCTTTACATATATGCACCACTTGCACATAGAATTGGATTATACAATGTGAAAACTGAACTTGAAGATTTAAGTTTAAAATATACTGAACCCCTTCGTTATCAATCCATCTATGAGAAAATAGAGGAAAGTAAAGAAGTGCAAAATGAATACATCAAATCGTTTTCAAAATTTATATCAAATGAACTAGACAAAGAGCGCTTAAAATATAGCATAAAAGGGAGAAGCAAGTCGATTTATTCTATTCATCAAAAAATGTTATCACAAAATATACCCTTTGAAAACATTTATGACAAATTTGCTCTTAGAATCATTTATAAAAGTACAAGGGCAAAAGAAAAATTCCTTGCCTGGAAAATTTATTCTATCATCACTGATCATTTTACTCCAAACCCTATCCGCCTTCGAGATTGGATTTCTGCTCCAAAATCAAATGGATATGAAGCCTTGCACATTACGGTTATGGGACCTGAAAATAAATGGGTTGAAGTTCAGATACGCTCAGAACGAATGAATGAAATTGCTGAAAAAGGATATGCAGCACATTATAAATATAAACAAGGTGAACAAAAAGACATTGGAATTGAAAGCTGGCTAAATCGATTACAAGAGGTTTTAGAAAATAACACCGGTAATGCCGTTGATTTTGTTGAAGATTTCAAACTTAACTTATATGCAGAAGAAATTTTTGTTTTTACACCCAAAGGAGACCTAAAATCACTCCCTCAGGGTTCAACTGCTCTTGATTTTGCTTTTTCCATACATACCGAAATTGGTAAAAAAACTAGAGGAGTTAGAGTGAATGAAAAACTGGTTCCTTTAAGTAAAGTCTTGAAGAGTGGAGATCAAGTAGAGGTGATTACTTCTGAAACAATTAAGCCTTCCAAAAACTGGTTAGATTTTGTTATTACTGCTCGCGCCCGCTCTTCAATTAAATCGGCATTAAATGATGAGAAAAAAGTTCGTGCTGAAGAAGGAAAAGAAATTTTACGTCGAAAACTAAAGCAATTAAAAATCTCATTAAATGATAAGTCAATTCAACAAATGTTGAAATTTTTCAAATTTGAATCTAGCCAAGATTTGTTTTACCGTGTAGGCATAGGGACCCTTGAAAACCGTAAACTAAAAGAATTTTCAAGCAATTATCACAATACGATTTTAAACTTTTTTAAGCGGCGCTCAAGAAGTAATTCTATGTATTCTGCAATACCTGACAATAGCTCTATTTCTGAAAAATTTGACAAACTCGTCTTTGGAAAAGAAAAAGAAACTCTTGCCCATAGTTTTGCGAGTTGTTGTCATCCTATACCTGGGGATTCCGTATTTGGTTTCATTACAGTAAATGAGGGAATAAAAGTACACCATAAAGAATGTCCAAATGCAATTGCACTACAATCCAATTTTGCCTATCGTATTATCTCAGCAAAATGGGTTGATTCATCTTCAGAAGAGTACACGGCTAAGTTAAAATTAACGGGGATTGATAAAAAAGGATTAGTTAACGAAGTAACCCGGTTAATTTCAAACCATATGAATGTGAATATTAATAAAATTAATTTTGATTCTGAAGACCAATTTTTTACTGGTAAAATTCATGTGAGTGTACCAAATAAAGGGGTTTTAGAAAAGTTAGTCCAAAATCTTTCGAAAGTTAATGGCATAGATAAAATTGTTAGGGAATAACCCATTATAACTATCTTTGTGTATCTTATGGTAATAGCTAAATCAAATCAAGATATTGTAAAAGAAGCCTTTATAAAGTTTCTCGATCAACATGCGCATCGAAAAACCCCTGAACGCTTTGCAATTCTTTTTGAAATTTATGAGAACAAAGAGCATTTTGATATTGAGTCGCTCTATATTAAAATGAAAAACAAAAACTATAGGGTAAGTAGAGCAACACTTTACAATACAATAGAATTGCTACTTGATTGTGGCTTGGTAAGAAAACACCAATTTGGAAAAAATCAAGCCCACTATGAAAAGTCCTATTTTGATCGTCAACATGACCATATAATTCTTACAGACAGTGGAGAAGTTAAAGAATTTTGTGATCCTCGGATCCAACAAATAAAAAAAACAATTGAAGAGGTCTTTGATGTCGATATCCACCATCATTCTCTTTATTTTTACGGCACAAAAAAAAATACAAAATAAGACATGGCGGTAGATCTTCTACTAGGGCTCCAATGGGGCGACGAAGGAAAAGGAAAAATTGTAGATGTATTAACGTCTTCATATGATATAATTGCTCGATTTCAAGGCGGTCCTAATGCAGGGCATACTCTAGAGTTCGAAGGAAATAAACACGTTTTACATACAATCCCTTCAGGCATTTTTCATCCTAATGCAATAAATATTATTGGAAATGGTGTTGTGATTGATCCTGTTATCTTTATTAAAGAAATAGAGAATTTAGCACCCTATCAAATTGATTTTAGTGAAAAATTATTGATTTCTAAAAAAGCACACATCATTTTACCTACACACCGATTGCTCGATGCTGCATCTGAAGCCTCAAAAGGGAAAGCAAAAATTGGATCTACTTTAAAAGGAATTGGTCCAACTTACATGGACAAGACAGGTAGAAATGGTATTCGTGTGGGGGATATTGTGGCTACAGACTGGGAGATAAAATACCGTAAACTAGCTCAAAAGCATCTTGAAATGCTTAAGAGTTATGGAAATACGTTAGATTTTGATCTTGAAGAAATGGAACGTTCTTTTTTTGAAAGTGTAGACCAACTTCGAAGTTTTCGTCTTATTGATAGTGAGCAATATTTATATGAAGCACAAAAACAAGGAAAGAAAATTTTAGCTGAAGGTGCGCAGGGTTCTCTTTTAGATATAGATTTTGGAACCTACCCCTTTGTCACTTCTTCTACAACTACTGCCGCTGGAGCTTGTACAGGATTAGGTGTAGCACCAAACCAAATTAAAGAGGTTTTCGGGATTTTTAAAGCATATGCAACTCGTGTGGGTAGCGGACCCTTTCCAACTGAACTTTTTGATGAGTATGGAGTAACAATGGGGAGAGTAGGAAATGAATTTGGTGCAACCACAGGTCGTGCTCGTCGCTGTGGATGGATTGATTTGGTTGCTCTAAAATATTCTATTCAGGTAAATGGTGTAACACAACTCATGATGATGAAAGGAGATGTTCTCTCTGGCTTTGAAACCATTAAAGCCTGTGTTGGCTACAAAACGTTAGAGGGTGTAAAAAAATACCTTCCATATGATCTGAATGCAGAAGATATAGAACCCGTCTATAATACACTACCCGGTTGGAAAGAAGATCTTACTCAAATTACCTCGACCCAAGAATTTCCTAAAGCATTTCAAGACTATATCCTTTTTCTCGAAACTCATTTGGAAACCCCTATTACTATAGTCTCTGTTGGCCCAGACCGAAAACAAACTATTTTTAGGTAAAATAGAACGGATGAAATATTGTTTTGGGATTTGGATCTTATTTTTGTACCTCATCGCTATCACAAAAACTAGCGCTCAAGAATCAAAAATAATTGAGATACGCGAAGCGGGGGGTTCTACTCAAAATCAAGAGCGTTTTCCGGGGGCAAATATATTATTCAAATCTGCTGAAAAAAGAGTAAAACTATTTCATGAGGGAGCTTTAATAGAGTCTGACCAGGCCTATTTTTATGCAAAAGACAATTATTTTCGTGCAATTGGAAATGTTCTTTTTACACAAGGTGATTCTTTAAGTATGACTTGTGAAACTATGGAATATGATGGTAAAAATCGAATGGCCTATGCTGACGGAGATGTCTTCTTAAAACGCCCTGACATGACGCTTAAAACAGAAAAACTAAATCTTAATCGCCTAAAAAATGAAGCCTATTATACTACTCCAGGGGTGATTCAAGATAGTGCAAGTACCTTGACTAGTAATCGGGGAACGTATTTTATAGAACAAAAAAAATACCGTTTTGTTTCAAATGTTACCATACTAAATCCTGAATATAAAGTTGAATCAGAACAGCTAGATTATTTTACAGAATTAAATCAAGCCTACCTCTACGGTAAGTCAAAAATAAAAGGAGAAGCCTACACAATATTGTGTGAACGTGGATTTTATGATATGGAGCGAGAAAAGGGAATTTTTAAAAAAAATGCTACTCTTTTTTATGATAATAAAATTATTAAAGGAGATAGTCTTTATTTTGAAAGCCAACGTGAATATGCAGCAGCTACAAATAATGTAAAAATTATTGATTCCGTTAATAATTCAATTATCACAGGACATTATGGAGAGATTTTTAAAGCCAAAGACTCAGCTATTATTACTCGTAAGGCTTTAGCTATTAATGTTGTAGACCAAGATTCCTTATTTATTCACGCCGATACCCTTGTGGCTACAGGGCAGGAAAATAAAAGAATACTTAGAGCCTATTATGATGTACGTATTTTAAAATCAGATTTACGAGGACATTCTGATTCGCTTTTTTTAGATGAATCTACAGGATTAACAAAATTATTAAGTAGACCTTTAACAAAACAACAAGAACAAGTTTTCACTGAAGTAGATCACAACGAAAAAAATCCTGTTTTGTGGTTTGATAAAAGTCAAATGTCAGGAGATGAAATTCTTTTACTTTCAGATACTAAAACAAAAAAATTAGACTCATTAAAAATTTTAGGTCGGGTTTTTATTATCGAAAAAGACACCTTAAGTGAAACTGGTTATCAACAAATAAAAGGGGGTTTGCTAGATGGTTCTTTTAAAGATGGTAAGCTTGATAATGTTGTTATTACAAAAAATACGGAGATGGTATATTATTTATATAATGATCAAGATCTCCAACTTATTGGAATCGATAAAACTACTTGTAGTGCCTTAAGAATGCAATTTTTTGAAGGTCAAATTGAAACCATCACTTTTTTAGTTTCGCCTAGTGGAGATGTTTTTCCAGAAGATGAATTACCCCTTAATGAAAGAACCTTAAAAGGGTTTATATGGCGCATAGAAGAGCGTCCTGAAAGTATAGAAGATCTTTTTAGTGAGGACGACAATAAGGGTGTAAATGACATCAAAGAATTTTCTTTCCCTGAACAACTTACTAAAAAAGAAATCTCTCTTTAAATGAATACCCTTGTAGATGATTTTTTACGCTATCAAGCCAAAACCACTCCTCATCCTTTAGGCTTGTCTATCAAGAAGGCTAAAGGTGCCTATATTACTGATACTCAAGGAAAAAAATATCTTGATTTTGTTGCAGGGGTTTCTGCATGTAGTTTAGGACATTGTCATCCAAAAGTGGTTCAGGCCATTCGTAAACAAGCAAAAAAATACCTTCACGTTATGGTATATGGGGAATTTGCTCAAGAACCAGCTGTTTTACTTTGTAAAGAATTACTGGAGCTTTTACCTTCATCGCACCAATCAGTATATTTAACAAATTCAGGAACAGAAGCTATTGAAGGAGCATTAAAAATGGCCAAACGAGCCACTGGAAGAAGTGAGCTTATAGGAGCAGAAAACAGTTACCATGGAAGCACACAAGGAGCTCTTAGCTTATTAGGTAGAGAGCATCAAAAAAAAGCTTATCGTCCGTTATTACCAGATATAGGATTTATTCGGTTCAATAATGAAAATGATTTAGAACGCATTACTACTAAAACAGCTGCTGTTCTTCTTGAAACAATTCAAGGTGGAGCTGGTTTTATTCTTCCACAAAAAGACTATTTAAAAAAGGTAAAAAAACGCTGCGAAACTGTAGGTGCCTTGCTTATTTTAGATGAAATTCAACCAGGTTTTGGACGGACAGGTAGATTTTTTGGATATGAACATTTTGAAATTGAACCTGATATTGTGGTCATGGGTAAAGGTATGGGAGGTGGTCTACCGGTAGGGGCATTCAGTGCCTCTCATGAACTCATGAGCGTCTTAGAAGAACATCCCAAACTTGGCCATATTACTACCTTTGGCGGAAACCCTTTAATTGCTGCCGCTTGTTTAGCTACTTTACGTCAGATAAGAGACAGTTCTATACTTTCTGATATAGCCGAAAAAGAAACGCTATTTCGAACTGAATTACAGCATCCTAAAATACAATCTATTCGAGGAAAAGGTTTAATGTTAGCTATTATGCTAGACAGTCCAGAGAGTGTTTCTAAAGTTATATTAAATGGAATTGATCGAGGGTTACTTTTATTTTGGCTACTTTGGGAAAAAAGTGCAATACGTATTTCACCACCGTTAACCCTTACTCATAAAGAAATAAAAAAAGGCTGTACAATTTTACGTTCATTATTAGATGAACTATAAATTAAAGTGTTAATTAATTTGTTAAAAACAACCCTAGATTGTAATACATTTGCGCTTTTCAAGTCTTTACTTTTAAGATAAGAACTAAACCCCATTATGCTAAATTATAATTCTGAAGAAATTCAATCTTCAATTACAAAGTTTGAAAAAATGCTCAAAACCAATTTGATTTATTTTTTCGACGCCCAAGAGTTTGAAGATATTATAATACATTATTTGGGAAATGGTGAACACCAATTAGCAAAAAAGGCCCTTAAAATGGGGCTTGATCAGCATCCCACCAGCCTAGAAATTATGCTCCTTCAAAGTGAAGTTTTTATCATGGATGAAAAATTTGAAGCAGCACTAGAATTGCTTGAATATGTTGAAAAATTTACTCCTTTTGATGAGGAAATTGCTTTACAAAAAGCAAGTATCGCTTCAAAAAAAGGAGACCATTCTACGGCTATACAATGCTTGCATCTTGCGCTAGAGCTGTCTGAAGATCCGATTGAAATTTGGAATTTACTTGGAATGGAACATCTATTGGCAGAAGAATATCAAAAAGCCGTTTACTTTTTTAAGAATTGTATTTCTGAAAATCCTGACGATTATCCTTCTCTATACAACCTACTTTTCTGTTACGAACAGCTTGAGCAGGATGATTTAGCTATCGAGGCACTTAATGAAATTTTAGAAGAGGATCCTTATTGTGAAGTTGCTTGGCACCACTTAGGTAAATTATTTTTTAATGCTGGTAAAATGAAGGAAGCCCTCTCAGCTTTTGATTTTGCTATCATTAGTGATGACACATTTACTGGAGCGTATATTGAAAAGGGGAAAGTTTTAGAACACTTAGGAAAAATAAATGAAGCTATTGAAAACTATGAGTATGTGCTAACTACTCAAGAGCCCAATGCTTTTATTTTAATGAGTATTGGAAAGTGTCACGAAAAATTAGGAAACCATAGTTTAGCTCTTCGCTATTATTTAAAATCTGTAAAAGTAGAACCAGGGAATGAAAAAGGTTGGGAAAAATTAATTGATTTCTACCTTTTTGTTGGAGAAGAAAAAAAGGCAAAATTTCATTTAAAAAACGCTCTTGAAATTAACAGTGATTCAATTTTACTTTGGCAAAAAAACGCTGAATTATACTTGAAACTTAATAAAAAAGACAAGGCAATTGCAGCATATATTGAACTTCTTGACCTTGGCCAGTATGATTTGGACACCGTATTAAAAGTATTGAATCTCCAACTTGAATTATTTCGTTGGGAAGATGCATTTACCTTAGCTGAAGAAGCTAATAGTGCATTCCCTGATACAATTTCTATTCAATTAAGGCTATTTGGTTGCTGTTTACAACTCAATAAAAAAGAACAAGCAAAATCAATTTTAAATTGGGATACACTTACTAAAGAACAAAAAGAAGAATTTAAATTATTCTTTCCAAAGCTTAAATTTTAAAAGATTATACAAACTGGGTTCGGTTAAGAATGTATTCCTAACTTTGCTTTAATATCCAGTAAATGAAATATTTTAATTTATTCATCAAAGGAATGTTTATGGGTGCAGCAGACCTTGTTCCAGGAGTTTCTGGAGGAACTATTGCATTAATTATGGGTATATATAAAGAACTTATAGATAGCATAAATGGAATATCCTGGTCTTTAATAAAAACCCTACCTCAAAAAGGAATAAAAAAAACATGGAAAGAGGCCAATGGCTCTTTTTTACTCTCAACTTTTAGTGGTATTCTAACCAGTATTCTGCTTTTATCTAGACTTTTAGAATGGCTTTTTGAAAATGAACCTATTATTCTATGGTCTTTTTTTTTCGGACTTCTTGTGGCAAGTATATTCATTTTAATTAAGCGATATTTAACATTCTCTCTACCAAATACTGTGTTACTTTTGCTAGGAGCTACACTAGCCTTTTGGAGCACACAATTAAATGGAGTTCAAAATGATACCTCATTACTTTACCTTTTTTTTTGTGGATTTATAGCTATTTCAGCAATGATTTTACCAGGTTTATCAGGAGCCTATTTATTGGTTATTCTTGGGGTATATCAATTCATTTTATCGCGAGTTCGGCTAGCTCAAGAAATTATATTTAATTTTAATTTAGATCAATTTATAGACTTAGCTAATGTCTTGGGGGTTTTTATTTTGGGTATAATTGTAGGAATAAAATTATTTTCAAAATTTCTTTCCTGGCTACTTCACAGATATCCCCAGAAAACTATAGCTGTACTCATCGGATTAATGGGTGGCGCCCTACATAAGGTTTGGCCTTGGCAAAATAGTGAAACAATAAATGGATTAGAAAAAACTTTTGCTGTATTACCTCAATATTTCGAGGGGAATTCAATTCAGCTTGGAAAAGCTTTTCTTTTTGCTTTTATTGGTTTTGGTTTTCTTTTTTTATTAGAAAATCGAAAAGGAATTTCAAAAACATGAACTTCAGATTTCAAAATCAATCCTTAAAAGAATCCTTTTTTTTAATTTTAAAAGGCATAGCAATGGGCGCTGCAAATAAGGTGCCTGGTGTTTCTGGAGGTATCGTTGCTTTGGTAGGTGGATTTTATGAAGAACTTATATTCTCATTTCAGCACCTTAATGCAAATGCTCTCAAGCTTCTTTTCAGTGGACGTTTTCGCTCTTTTTGGGAATATACGAATGCCCGGTTTTTGTGTTTACTTTTTAGTGGAGTCCTTATCAGTTATTTCAGTGTATCGCTTTTTCTTGATTATGCACTTGAACATTTTGAATTAGAAGTATTTGGTGCTTTTTTTGGAATGATTTTAGCTTCACTTTACTATATTTCAAAAGACATAAAGCAATGGAATAAACGTTTATTAAGTTTTTCTTTACTTGGATTTGTCTTAGGAATTTGGTTAAGTTTTTCAAACCCAACCGTAGAAAATGATCATCTTTTATTTGTTTTTTTTTGTGGTATTATAAGTGTCTCAGGAATGACTATACCTGGCCTTTCAGGTTCATTTTTATTGCTTATTTTAGGAAATTATAACCTTCTGTTGGTAGATTCCGTTAATGCGTTGTTTGAGGTATTAACTCATATAATTGCACTTGATTTTTCAAAATTTAATGACTCTATTAACCAGAGACTACTTCGTATTTTATTTGTCTTTTTTATAGGAGCTCTAAGTGGACTTATTTTATTTGCTAATGGGATCAAATGGGTACTTATTAAATACCCCAAGTTTACCATTGCTACAATAATAGGATTCATCGCTGGAAGTTTACCCTTAGTTTATCCATGGAAAGTTAAAACCTTTGAGACTGATTTTAAGGGTAATTGATTGACGCCGCCAAGCGCGGGCTTGATCGGCTGGAAGAGGCAGCGCGCAACGCCAATGGGCAGGCCACAAGCAAAAGCCGCGAAATCGGCAATTTGCGCCGGGCTTTGCTGGCGCGCGCCGATGAATTAAACCCGGACTTTGCCGCTGCGCGCGCTGCCTATGCTGGCGACACGGCAC
>JALRBW010000053.1 GCA_023257625.1 Flavobacteriaceae bacterium
ACAACCGCCTTGATCTATTGCTACGTCTACCAAAACTGTTCCTGGCATCATTTTAGAAAGCATTTCTTTACGAATCAATTTTGGTGCTTTAGAACCTGGGATTAAAACAGTCCCAATAATTAAATGTGAACGTTCCACTTCTTGTTCAATAGCTAGAGAGGTAGAGTATAAAGGCGTTACGTTAGCAGGCATACTATTTTCAAGTTCACGCAAACGATTCAAATTTGTATCCATAATTGTTACATTAGCGCCAAGTCCTGCTGCCATTAAAGCAGCTTCGGTACCGGCAATACCCCCACCAATAACCAATACATTTGCAGGTCGAACACCCGTTACGCCTCCCAGTAGAATACCAAATCCCCCTTGTGGTTTTTCTAAATATTTAGCTCCTTCCTGGGTTGCCATTCGCCCAGCAACTTCAGACATCGGTATTAAAAGCGGTAATTTCCCATCCTCTTCTACCGTTTCATAGGCTAAACATACAGCTCCTGAGGCAATCATTGCTTTCGTTAATGTTTCACTTGAGGCAAAATGAAAATAAGTAAATAAAAGTTGATCCTTTTTAATCAAAGCATATTCTTGTTGAATAGGTTCCTTAACTTTAATTATCATTTCAGCAAAATCATATACTTCGTTTAATTTATCAACAACCTTACAACCTACTGAAATAAATTCATCATCATTAAATCCACTCAATACTCCTGCTCCCTTCTGTATACAAACTTGATGACCAGCATTTATTAAAGCTAATGCTCCAGCTGGGGTAACCCCAACTCTAGCCTCTTGTGGTTTAATTTCTTTTGGTACTCCTATTTTCATTTTTACAATTTTATTAGAAATTTTTACACTATTAGAATCACTCTTTAGCTAAATCAAAACTATAACAATATTCTATTATTACTATAGGTTTAAAAATAAAAAAACAAGCTCTAGTATGAGCTTGCTTAGGATAATTTTAAATAAAAGTTGTGATCGCGAAAGGATTCGAACCTTTGACCGTCTGCTTAGAAGGCAGATGCTCTATCCAGCTGAGCTACGCGACCGGATCTTGAGGGGCAAATATACTATTTCTTCTTTTTAATTTTTACCTTGATCCTTTAAATTGAATTTAAATTTTAAAAAATCATTTCGTAATCACCTTTTAATTTTTAGCTTGACCAAATACTACTTCATCAGCAATTTTTTGACAGGCCTCTGCAACTTGTATTTCGACTATGCTATAAAAGATAGATTTACCTTCATCATCTTTACCCTGGTATCTTCTATTTAATCCTATTGAAGATTGCCCAGAAAATGTAACATAAAATACACATGCCGCTAGATAACTGCCTGCAGGACTAGGGTGTTTCATATCGTCTGTCAATAAATTGATTCCGGGATACTTTTCCCTAAACAAATCAAAAGCTTTACCAACGGGTACAATTTGAATTTGGTCAGTAGCTAAAAACTTCTCTAATTGGGAATGAATAGGATTTAACGAAGAGGGAAATTTTTCAAATAGTGCATTTGGATAAGTCCATGTTGCATAAAAGTATAGTTGGGCTTTCTCAGCAATCAAGTTTTTGAAGGCTTTAAAATAATAGAAGGTAGAATCCATAAATTGGATGGGCATAGTACTTTGTTCTTGAAAAACGATACGATCAAATTGAGTGGTGGAAATGATGTTTTTAGTTTTTAACCCTTTGTTTCCAATCCAATGATCTTTTAAAGTTGCCCCGCCAGCAGTTGTTTGATGAATTTCCCAAGGTAAGCCCCTTTCCAAGCCCATTTTTTCTGTTTGCATGGGAAGGTTCCAATAAAAGGTAAAGCTGTTTCCGACAAAAAGAATTTTCTCTTTCTCTTGAGATTGTAAAATAAAAAAACAAAAGAAAAGGACTAGAACTTTAACATTCATTTATTTTCGACTATTTCAACTGTTCCCTCCCAATCTGGATCAGCTGCTCCTATCCATTTTTTGTTAATTGAGTCAAAGCTAATGGCGTGAACTCTGCCAAAACTAGCTTTTTGATTAATAAATTTAATTGGCTCGTTTACTGGATTTAAATCGGCATTTAAATGTTGAATACCATCATGGTCTTCAATCCAAATTGTATCATTTACAGGATATATTCTAGGAAGCATAAGAGCTTCATTGAGCTCTTTTTTCTGATTTAATATTCTATGAGCTACTTGTGTAACCGCCGTAACAATTCTACTTCCTCCAGCAGCTCCTAAGGCTAAAATGACTTTACCGTCTTTCAAAAAAAGAGTTGGACTTATATGTGAATTCGATCGGTCACCGGGTTTGTATTCTCCTAAATATCCTCCCAACGTAACGGCATAAAGAAAGCCTAGCCCTTTAGTAGCTACCTTTGAGCCCATATTGGGTCCTATAGTTTGAGTTAAGGAAACAATATTTCCAAATTTATCAGCCGTAGTCAAATGCGTAGTATGCCCCATTGCCGCAGTCCAAGAAGCGGGTAATTCTTCATTATACGCTACTTTTTGTAGGTTTTCTTCTTGAAGTTGATATGCCCATTCTTTGGCTTTATCGTAGGAGATTATGTTCGTTAAGGAATCGTTGTCTTTTTGGTATTGTCTATAAGAATAGGCAAAATCAGTCACCTTTCCCAAAGTTGTTGCCCACTCTTCTTCAGAATTAAACGGGGAAATATGATCTAATATTTGTAGGATTTGAATCGTAATTGCACCGTAAGAAGGAAGAAATAAAGAGTAGACTTGAGCAGATTGAAATTCTCCAGTAAGGACCTCAGAATCTAATGCTTTATAATCTTTAAGATCTTCTAGTGTAAGTAGTCCACCATTTTGTTGAATATCATATACCATATTTTCGGCAATTTCACCTTCATAAAAACCAGCTTTTCCTTCTTTTGCAATTTTACGAAGTAAATCTGCAAGGTCTTTTTGGATAAATAAAGAACCTTCAGAGTAGGTTTTATTTTCAGAGGTTAAAAAATGATAACGTGTGCCTTCATATTTGGATAGGATTTCTAGTTCACTTTGCTGTCTTAGGGCTTCTCCAGGAAGTAAATTAAATCCCTTTTCTGCATAATCTATGGCAGGCTGTAAAACTTGCTCTAACGAAAGTAAACCGTGCTCTTCTTGAAGTTTAACTAAACCCGCAACCACTCCAGGAATTCCTATTGTAGTATATCCATGAGCATGCTTTTCATTATTGGGTATATAATTTTTAGGTACCTGAGTCGAAGCATCAACTCCACCAATAGTCCCCTCTTTTAGATGATAAATGGCCTGAAGTCTACCCCCTAATCCACTCATACTGGGTTCTACAACAGCCAAAGTAAATCCTGCAGCTACAGCTGCATCAAATGCATTTCCCCCTAACGCATACATTTGTTTCCCCGCTTTTGAAGATAACGGATGCGCGCTTGATATAACATTATTGGTGTAAGGAGAATTTATGGTGTCTTGACAGGAAATACATAATATTCCTAATAGGAGTGTTAAAATCGGTTTCATTGAAAGAGAAAAAAAAAGGTTTGTATTAAAAATACAAACCTTTTTGGTTATTGGTTAACTGCTGTCTTAATAAATATTCCTGGGTCTTCGGCCGGAGCATTTTCATTTGAGTTTAACTCATTATCAGCATAAGGCATTCGTTCTGGGTAGGGTGGATTTTGTCCATTTACCAAAATAAAGGGTACTGCAAAACTTGCATCTGTTTTCCGTAGTCTTCGAGCATCATTAAAAGGAATATGCGTTCCAAATCCTGTTACATATCGCTCCTCAATAACCTCCCTCAAAAATGCTGTTTTACTATCAACATTATCTTTGTTTTCAATTCCTCCACTATTAAAATCAGAAGCATCAAAAGGTAAATATTTAAAGCTCAGATTAATAAAATTTTCATTTACTCCGGCACCTGTATTTAGCCAAGCTCGAACGTTGTTAAGATAAGGTAGACCAGCAGCTACTCCACCGGACCTTCCAGCACATTCAGCTAAAATTAATTGAGTTTCAAAGTATGTCACCATATTTTGAGTTTCAAATTGCTCAATTACACCTTTATTTAATGACCCTCCACCAGAATTAATTTTAAAATAATTAAATCGAGCAGTTTCATCTGTCTTAGCGTGATTTCGCGAAGATGAATTTGCTTGATTAAGCAACTGTAAGTGATAGCTAATCAAGTTTCCATTTGAATTACCAATATCTCCAGCACGAGATCCTTCTAGTATCATCCAAAACAAATTTTTATCTCCTTCAGCAATATTCGCACTTCCTCTAGGAATATACTTCATGTCATCACCCGGAGAACTTATCCCTTTTTGAGCAGATGAAAAGGCATTTGAATAATCTTTTTGATGTAAGTAGAATCTAGCCTTGAGAGTATGTGCGGCGGTGATCCACTTATTTTTATTACCTCCAAAATAAATATCCTCAGATAAAGAAGCATTTGTAGAACCTTCTAAAATTCCTATAGCTTCATCTAAAAGAGCAATTACACTGGAGTAAACTTCTTTTTGATTATCAAATTTTGGATCAGAAATCTCAGGATTACCGGCTTCAGAATAAGGAATATCTCCAAACAGTGAGGCTGCGGTACCCACGGCATGAGCTTCAACAATTTTTGCTATCCCTTTAAGTAATGGGTTAGTTGCAGTATTTACTACATGTCTCATATTGGTAATTACTCCTACATAAACAGCGTTCCATGTTGAATTCGCTTCAGCAGTAGACAAATTGAAACCGTAAATGTTTGAGTATAGAGACGAAAATCCAATAAGTTGTCCTGAATACATTCCGGAAATTCTATTGAGGTGGCCTAATTGAACTTGAATATTAGCTAAAAGTCCTCCTGTTAAAAATAGTTTCGTTTCCACATCAGCAACTGAAATATCATTCGGGTTATCATTTACTCCTTCAACCATTTTTTCACATGAAATGGTAAGGATTATTAAGCTTAAAATAAAAAATATAAATTTTTTCATGAGTAAATTTTAATAATTAAAGGATACTGTAACTAAAAAGGACTTGGTTTGTGGATTAGTAAAATAATCTAACCCAAATCCATTTCCAACACCCGTAATATTTGTTTCTGGGTCTATACCAGGCACCTTATTAAAATTAATTAAGTTTCTACCACTTAATGTAAATAAGATGTTAGATAGGCCTGTCGCAGTATTTAACCTAGGTGAGTCTAAGTTATACGTCAATGATAATTCTCTCACTTTTGTAAAAGTGGCATCATAAATAGAAAGGTTATATAATTGGTTATCACCTAATCCTCCACCAATTCCGGTTCGATACCACGTTTCATCAAGTAAAACATTACCATTACCAAAATCTTCAATATTACCTCTAACAGTAGTACCTGCTGGAATTACTTTACCAGCATAATTCACTAAATCTTCAGTAAGTGTTATTCTGTTAGCTGTTTCTTGAGTAGTTCCAAATCTTCTTAATACATAAAGTGTTCTTGGGCCAAAATCTCCTCCTTGTGAGTGCTCAATAACGGTTCTTAAAAAGAATTTTTTCCATCTTACATCAAAACTTAAACCTGCTCTCCAATCAGCATTAGGATCACCTAAAACAATAGGGCTAGATGTAATTTGAGGAAATCCATTTTCATTGAGTTTATAACTTCCATCAGCATTTGTTTGTGCTCCTGTTCCATAAAGAACACCTAAAGGATATCCAACAATAGCTCTAGAGCTTACGGAGAGCCCTGTCAAATCAATTGAATCTGTACCATATAAATCTGTAACCTCGTTTTCATTTGTAGACCAATTCAAACTCGTATTTAAAGAAAAATCTGGCTTGTCTACAATATTCCAACCAAAATCCATCTCAAACCCGTTGTTTTTCATTGATCCAAAGTTTCCATATTGAGTAGCAAAACCAGAACTTGGAGAGAGGGTAACATCTAACAATATACCATCAATTTTATTATCATAATAGGTGAATCCAAAAGTGAGATCATCATTTAAAAATCTAAGATCACCTCCTATTTCCCATTCTGTTTTAATTTCTGGTTTTAAGTCAGGGTTACCTAAGTTGTTATCTAATCTAAATCCTCCTCCAAAAAGGTCAACATTTAATAAGTCACTATAGGTACTGTAATTAAAACTTCCTTCTGCTAAAGTTTCAAATTTATGAACTCCAGGCTGAACTCCTACCTTACCCCATGAAGCTCTCATTTTTGCAAATGAAAATACATTACTTTCACCTTTTTTGATAAAATTCCAGGCTAAATCTGTTGCTGGATAAAAGAAAGTTCCCTTTATGGTTGATGAGGCTTCTAATCCTCCTGAGACATTTATAAATAATTCATTAAATAAATCAAAATTTAATATCCCATACCCTCGGTTTGAAGATCTGAACGTTCTAAAGTTTTCATATGATGAAGCTTCTGCGGCAGTATTTAATGAAGTGGTTTCTTTTGTTGAATTAACAAGGAATCCTGTGATTCTTCCCGATATTCTCTTGTATTGACGATCATTTACATTCCACCCTAAAGTAGTGGAAAGATTAATGTCATCAGTCAATGAAAAATCGGCTTTTCCGATAAGATCAAGATTTAAATCTCTATTTCCAATATTGTCTTCTTGTAGAATTCCATTAACTCTATCCCCAGCACTTCCAACGGGAAAGAAATAAACCCTTTTGTCTTCATTAGTATCTACATTCGCTCTTGCAATGAACTGAAGCCAGTCACTTGGACTAATAGTTATTTGTGGAGTAAAGGTGTAGCGGTTGACTCTAGAATCAGAAACTTGTTCATATACAGCCCAAAGAGGATTGTTGTATGTAGGGTTGGCATTGTTCCCTAAATATCTTCTGTATGAGCGTTGTCTTCTAGTATATTCTTGCCCAGAATTACTGTAATAATTTCCAATATAATGACGTGCATCAAAATCAGGAGCAGTTCTTAACAGCCCTAACATTACTCCTGTAGTATTAGAGTTTTGTTGAGCTCTATTAGAATAAACATATGAATAGGTCGATTTTGCAGAAAAGTCAATATATTCATTTAGCTGGGCTGAATAATTTAGCCTTGCATTGGTTCGGTCATAAGCAGTATTTCTAATAATTCCCTCTTGACCGATATTCGATAAACTAAAAAAGTAAGTATTCTTTTCTCCTCCTCCACTTATTGTAAAGTCATTTTGAAAAAATGTACCTGTTTGGAATACAGCATCCCAGTTAGAGTCAACAAAAGTTTCTCTCGAGTTTTTTTGAGTAATAGGATAAAATCTTTGACCTAAATAAGACTCAAAATACTGTCCCGAAGTATTGACTTCATCAGCAGCACCTGAACGATCAGGAATATAATCACCCCAAGACTCAACTCCAGCAGGATTATATTTACCATTCACTCCTTGTCCCCAAGTAGTTTGCATAGGAATGCGTTCAGAAACTTCGTCAAAAGAATAGGTACTTTTAAATGTAATTTTTGCTTGCCCTTTAGAACCTGATTTTGTTGTAATAACAATGACACCATTAGCTGCTCTACTTCCCCAAAGGGCAGCAGCAGAAGCGCCTTTCAAAATTTGAATAGATTCAATGTCGTTGGGATTGATATCATCAAAACGAGAGTTTTGAGAAACTCCACCCGTTCTACCACCTGTTATTCCGTTACCCCCTGAATAATTAGTATCATTATTAAGAGGTACACCATCAACAATAATTAAAGGATCACTATCACCATCAATAGTGTTTGCCCCTCTAATTCGAATAGTACTTGCAGCACCTGGGTCACCATTTGATCGAGAAATTCTTAACCCTGAGGCTTTACCACTCAATGAATTGGCTAAGGTTGCTTCACCTGCATTAACCACTTTTTGAGCACTAATAATCGATGAGGTTGATCCTTGTTTATCTCTGGATTCTTTAAACCCCAAAGCAGTTACAACAACTTCTTCAAGTTGGTTGTCGGATAGTAATTTAACATTTATCTGATCCTGGCCAGTATACAAAATTTCTTGCGTAATGTATCCAATAAAACTAATTTGTAGGATTTGACCTTCTTCAACATTAATCTGAAAATTACCATCAAAATCAGATGAAACTCCAGTGTTAGTTTGTTTAATGACAATATTTGCCCCAGGTAAAGGAACATCTTGTTCATCAGTAACATTTCCACTCAAAATTTGACCCCAAGAAAACTGAGCTAATCCTAGGTATAAAAAGAGTGAAAAATAAATTCTCTTTTGAAATTTTTCCATTTTTTTCTTTTGATTTAAACTTTTTAAAAATAATTAAGTTTTTATTAAAAAAAATAAAAAAAAAATAAAAATCTCAGAAAAAACTAAATTATTTTAATTTAGACGTTAATACCACTAAAAAAGTTTCAATTCCATTTAAATAATTTGGTAAACTTAAATTTTCATTAGGGCTATGTTGATTATTATCTAAATTCACTGTAGGAAGGCCAATAGCAGGTATTCCTAATTCAGAAACAAAAGGTGAAATGGGTACAGACCCACCACTAGTTCTAATAATTACGGGTTCTTTTTCATAGTATTTAGTAAGAACTTCGGCAATCCAAAGTCCTTCTTTAGATTCAGTATTAGTTCGAAATGCGGGGTAAGCAATTTTCGAATTTAGTGTTACTAGGCGTGAATACGTCATTCGCTCGGAAGAAGAGGGAATATGATCCAGTACGGTGTATCCCATTTTTTCTATATGGTTTTTCACCGCTTGTATTAGCTCTTCAGGTTTACTTTCAAGCACCAATCGAATGTCCATCTCAGCAGTCGCTGTTGAAGGAATAATCGTTCTTGCCTTGTCTCCTACCCAACCACTTTGAATACCCCTAATATTTAATGAGGGATATTGCAATGATTCTTGGTAAGTTGCCCCCACTTGATCATTACGTAGGGTTTGCGTTCTAGCCTTAATTGCTTTTTCTTCTTCAGGCACTCCATTCAACACTTTTTTTGCTGCTGCATCAATCGTAATCCCTTTGTAAAAATCTGGAAGAACAACCCTTCCCTCATCATCCTTCATCGAAGCCAGTATTTTAGCTAAATCAAGTGCTGGATTGGGTAAATAATTTCCATAATGTCCACTGTGTTGGGGAGTCAAAGGACCATATGTGGTTAAGGTAATAGAAGCAATTCCTCGATTTCCAAAAACTAAAGTGGGTAATCCCGAAGAATGTAAAGGACCATCCAAAATTAATAATAAATCAGCTTGAAGATCATCTTTATAATTTACAACGGCATAGGGTAATCCTGCAGAACTTTGTTCTTCTTCAAAATCTAAAATTAATTTTAAATTAAAGGTAGGTATTAGCTTATGTTCTTTCAAATATCCTAATGCTGTTAAAAGCATAACAAAAGGGCCTTTATCATCAGAAGCGGAGCGTGCAAAAATTCTTAAATCATCATAAGAGTGTGTTTCAAGTGCCTCCCATCCAACAGTTACAAATTCATTTCCTTGTTTTTTCTTGAGTACTGCAGTGTAAGGATCATCTTGTAACCACTTAGATCGATCTACAGCCTGTCCATCAAGATGGATGTAAAACGAAATAGTAGGTGCATTTTTTCTAAATTGATTATTAGCTACCAGCAAAGGGCGAGTAGGTGTTTCTAATGACTTTACCTCAAATCCAAGCGCTTCTAATTGAATCCTAACCCAATCAATATTTTTTAGAATTTCATCTCCATTAGCAGCATCATTGGGTAGCGATAAAAAGAATTTAAACTTAGAAAGGCTTTCAATTCCTATAGCTTCAGCTATAGACTCAAATTTTCGTTGTCCATATCCAAGAGATAGAAAACAAAAACATACAATCGAAAAAAAATTTTTCATAAGAAGTTAGCTTTGTGTTGAATCAAAGATAAAAATTCAAAATAGACCGATTCTTTAGTAATAAAAAATATTGCTATTTTTAGAGCCTATATCTAAAGAACCATTGAAACATATTCTATTTCTCTTTATTTTGTGCCTATTGCCCCTTACAGCACAACAAAATAACTTTTATACTACACAACATACTCAAATTACGTTTTTAGAGGAAGATCCAATAATTGACGGAAAAATACAAGAGGAAATTCTATGGCAAAAAGTACCTACAATCACAGATTTAAAACAAATTAAACCCAAATATGGAGAACCAGCATCTGAAAAAACAGAAATTAGGATTGCTTATACTCTAAAAACATTATATGTAGCTGTGATTTGCTATGATTCTGAACCAAACAAAATTGTGATTTCAGATTCTAGAAGAGATGCTGATTTAAACGACGATGATAGTTTTTTATTTATAATAGATACCTATAATGATCAACAAAACGGATTTTTATTTGGCACTAATGCTAATGGAATGGAGTACGATGCTCAAATTGACAATGAAGGTGCAGGTAATATTAGTGTAAATCGTCAACAAGGTGGTGTGGTAGGGGGAACCAATTTGAATTGGGATGCTTCATGGATAGTTAAAACTGAAACTGGAGATTATGGATGGAGTGCTGAGTTTGCTATTCCCCTTCGTTCAATCCGATTTGCAAGCGGTTTAGATAAAACTTGGGGAATTAATTTTCAACGTAACATCAGCAAAAGAAGTGAAACAGCATATTGGGCAAATCTGCCTTTAGGATTCGATATTAAGAGGTTATCGTTGGCTGGAAAAATGAATGGATTAAATTTAAAATCACCAAAAAATTTAAAAATTATACCTTATGGGTTAAGTCAAAGTATTCGAAATAATCATCCTCCTAAATCAACGTCTTCCTCTGCTGCTTTTGGTGGAGATATTAAATATAGCCTTACTCCAGGACTTACCTTAGATATGACCTACAATACGGACTTTGCTCAGGTAGAAGTAGATGAGCAACAAGTAAATCTTGATCGTTTCAATTTATTTTTTCCTGAAAAACGACCATTTTTTTTGGAAAATGCGGGACAATTTTCTGTTGGTAGTCCAGGAGAAGTTGATTTATTTTTTAGTCGAAGAATAGGAATTGGAGATTTCGGACAACTTGTACCCATACTCGGTGGTTCTCGAATTTCTGGAAAAGTTGGTCAAACCAATGTAGGTTTATTAAGTATGTATACCGACGAAGTAACCCTAGATTCTAATACAACTTTGGTAAAAAATAATTTTACCGTTGCACGTGTAAATCATGATTTTCCTGCACGTCGTTCTTCAATAGGTGGTATAGCAATTAACCGTTCTGGATTAGGACTAGACAATGATTATAATCGGGTTTTTGCCATGGACGGAAAATTAGGGCTTGGAAAAAAAGCACAGCTCTCAGGTTACCTAGCAAAGAGTAATACACCAGGAATAAATCAGAATGATCATGCTTTAAACTTTTTAGCGGTATACAATTGGAACGGATGGAATTTACGTGCAGGATACACTGAAGTTGGTGAAGGATTCAATCCAGAAGTAGGATTTTTACTTCGTTCCGCATTTAAAAAACCTGAATTTTTAATTTTTAAACAATTTCGCACTCAAAACATGGGCAAAATTTTTGAGTTGCGACCTCATATTTCCTATCGAGGGTATTGGAATTTTCAAAACACACAAGAAACAAGTTATTTGCACGTAGATAATCACTGGGTTTGGGAAAGCGGTTTTGAAATTCATACGGGAATTAACTTTACCCGTGAAACTGTACTCTCCCCCTTCCCTATTTCGAACGTAATTGTTGATCTTGGTGAATACAATCATCAAGAGTTCCAATTTGTTTTAATCTCAAATGCTAATCGCAAATTTTTCTATCAGACTCGAACTTTGATCGGTGGTTATTTTGGTGGAAGTAGAGTGTCAAGTAACAATAAGATTACCTACCGCGTTGGTGACAAATTTAATGCTGAAGGAATTCTTAATTACAACCAACTATCCCTTCCCAACGGTGAAGCCAATGTAATCATTAGTGGTGCAAGATTTGCGTATTCTTTTACTCCAAGAATGTTTTTACAGAGTTTAGTACAATATAATAATGTTTCTAATATTACCTCTCTAAATGCTCGTTTTGGATGGTTGCGTAATGCCAATACAGGATTATTTGTAGTGCTAAATATTATTAAAGACACGGATTATTTTGACGCTTTAAATAATCAAAGTATTACAGTAAAATACAGTCATCAATTTGATTTATTGGGTGGAAAATAAATCATCAGGGTAAATGAGATAGTAAAAAGCGAATCGCATTTTTAGAAAATATATTTTCAATGTCGGATTCTGAATATCCTTTGGTATGTAATAAATCTTCAAGTAATTGTAAATCAGCAATCGTTTCAAGGTCATATGGACACTGTTCTCTTCCATATCCACCATCTAAATCAGAACCAATCATAACATGCAATGTGTTTCCTGCAAATTGGCAAATATGATCTATATGGCTAACGATAGCCTCAATAGACAATCCAATCGACTTTGGATTTGTTTTACCACGCACCCAATTTGGTATCATCATCCAAGCATCAAAAGCCATTCCTATTACAGCTTTTCTATTTAATAATTCTCTAATTTGTTCATCACTAAATTGGCGTTCGTTAGGAACAATAGCTCTGCAATTACTATGGCTAGCCCAAATGGGTCCATTAAAAACATCGAGGGCTTCCCAAAAACTTTGGTCACATAAATGAGTCACATCAAGAATAAGATTCAGTGATTGCATTTCTTTTAGCAGAGTTTTACCATTTTCTCCAATTCCTCCAGAAGAGTTTGTGCCAAAGGCATAAGTTCCCGGTCCATAATGGGCAGGACCTACAGCTCGTAAACCTTGTACATAAAGTTCATGAAGTTTATCGAGTGAATAAATAGAATCTGCGCCTTCCAAACTCAATACATAACCAATAGGAATTTCAGGTCGTGTTAACTTCCATAAAGAAAGATGATTTTTGAGTTCTTGGGAAGTGGTAATTGATTTTAGGCATCCTTCTTTTTCCATAGCTTTATACCACGCCCATTGTCCTTGGATATGAGCCCATGCCTGTTGAGGCGATTTCCATCCGGGTAAGGAATTCGATTTTTTCACATATCTAGCAATCAATGTAGCTACACAAACCCCAATATTACCCTTTCTTAACTCACCAAAGGTTACCGTTGCATTTCCTCTTCCAGGCAAATCATTATATCCAAATTCTCTTTGATTTAATTCTTTTAAGGATTGGCGTAAATCACGGTTCCACTCCATGGCATTCATTGCCAAGTCCAAATGTACATCAAGAATAAATTTTTTCATTTCTCTCATTGATAATCACGGGCTTCAACATTCCAAGAAGTTGAAATTTGATGTTGATTTACCACATACACTTTATTGTATTTTGCCACTGTAGGACAAACGTGCTTTGGTATGGCATAAAATAATTGTCCAATAACAAAGGTGTCTTCTCCTGTATATTCTACTACTAAATGCTCTTCACTTTGTCCCTTTTGAATGCTACCTTCCATACCCAACAAATCTACTCTTGGCAAAGGCATTTCTGAAGCTACCGCTTTGTGTCCTAAATCAAAACAATAAATATTTTTTGCAGGCTTACTTATTAGACGTGTTATTATTACTGCTGCTGTTAAAAAGGGGGATTCAGGCCAAATAGCACTATAATTTGAATCCCATAATAATGTGGTCCCGGGACTTAGCATGATATTTTCCTGCAAAGAATGTGGATAAAAACTTGGTGAGCCTCCTGCTATACAATGAGGAGATTCTCCTTCATTCTCAATATCATGAATTAGTTTTTCTACCGCTAAAAAATCACTATGACAGGATTGCGTTCGTTCATTTAAATCAGATGGGCGAATATGTCCATCATAAACATGAACTCCCATGAAGGAACAATTAGGAGTTTTCTTTATGACTTTATAAAGTGTATATGCTTTTTCAGGACTGCATCCAGTTCGATTCATTCCATTATTAATGTCAATCCATAAATTAACTTTTACTTTATGTTCTTTTGCAATTTTTGAAAAAAGAAATAATGATGACTCATTGTCTACTAAAGTGGAAAATTGTTGATTAGTATATTTTTTTTGCCATTTTAATAAATGAGAAATTTTTTCTTCAGTAGGCTGATGAGCTAATAAAATTCTATCGACCTGACACCGAATCAACAATTGAACCTCAGACAGAGTTGCGCATTTAAATTGACGTATTCCTTTATTCAATTGCATCTTGACAATTTCTGCCATTTTATGTGTTTTAATATGAGGAAATAATCGATTTACATCTCCTGCTAAAGAAATCATTGCATCTATGTTATGTTCTATCCGATTGGGAAATACCATAAGGCCAGGAGTGAGTGGTTTTGATTCCTCTACAATTGCATACCAAGGTAATGAGCTTTGTTTATTCATTCTTTTCGAATTAAAAAAATCGCTTCAATTTCAACCGCAATATTTTGAGGCAAAGACATTCCTACGGCACTACGTGCTCCTATTCCATACTCTTCACCCCATACTTCTGCCATTAATTCACTAAAACCATTAATTACGAAAGGATGATCTTCAAATTCTGGGGTAGCATTAACCATCCCTAAAACCTTAACAACTCGTTCAATTGAAATTTCATTTGGAGTATGAGTCAATAACGTAGAAAGCATTGTTAATCCTACTTGACGTGCAGCTTTTTTGCCGTCGTCACGGTCAAGATCATGACCCACTTTTCCTTTAATTAATTCTCCTGAGGGAAGAATAGGACCCTGCCCAGAGACATATAACAAATTATCAATTATTAAAATTGGTCGGTAGACTCCTATCGGTTGCGGAGCCTTAGGTAAAGTTAACCTCAACTCTTGTATTCGTTTGGATAAATTAAGATTCATATTATAGTATTTGATCTAATGCTAAAACTCCTAAAAGACCAGTAATTCCGATTGTGGTTTCCATAAGAGTCCAAGTGATTAGTGTTTCTTTGATGGATAAATTAAAATATTCCTTAAATAGCCAAAATCCACTGTCGTTAACATGAGAAAGCATTAAGCTCCCCGAACCAATGGATAAAACCATTAATTCTGGAGAAACGCCTGTAGTTTGTACCAGGGGTAATATGATACCGGCAGTAGTTAATCCAGCTACAGTAGCCGATCCTACAGAAAAACGAATTAATGTTGCTATTAACCATCCGATTACCAAAGGTGAGAGCGCAGTTACTTCCATAACATTACCTATATAATCACTAACCCCACTGTCAATTAAAATTTGTTTTAAAGCACCTGCTCCAGAAATAATCAATAGCACCATTGTAATTCCTGCGACAGCTTCACTATAGATTTGCATTACTGCATCCATTTGTAAACCCCTTGCTAATCCCAAAGTATAGGTACTCAGTAAAACAGTTATTAATAAAGCAATAACTGGATTTCCCATAAATGAAATCCATTTTCCTCCAGGAAAATCAACTCCGATAAATTCAATAAATAAGGTAGATATTCCAATTAACAATACGGGAAGTAAAGCAGTAAAGAGACTATTGAATAAACTGGGCATTTCTTCAGTTGTAAAAACTTTTGAAGCCATAAAAGCCTTAATGGGTTTGGCTTCAACTTTAGGAATTACTTTTGTAAGTAAAGGCCCAGAAATTAAAATAGCAGGTATGGCAACTAAAAAACCATAAAGTAAAGTTTTACCCATGTCTGCTTCAAATAATACCGCCAATGCTGAAGGCGCAGGGTGAGGAGGCAAAAACCCATGAGTAACTGATAAAGAGGCTAACATGGGTAACCCCACAGCAATTAATGGAAGACCAGTTGTAGCCGCTATAGTAAAAACCAAGGGAACCAAAATTACAAAGCCCACAGAATAGAACATGGTAATTCCGACAATAAATCCTGTAATCATTACCGCTGTTTTTGTATTTTTTACCCCAAAAAGATCAATCATTCCTAATGTAATTCGTTGAGCAGCACCACTTTCTGCAACAATTTTGCCTAACATAGCTCCTAAACCCAGAATCATGACTAAAAAACCCAGTGTGCTTCCTATCCCTTTCTCAATTGACAATACAACAGATGTCAATTCCATTCCTTGAAAAATTCCAATAAAAAGGGTAATTAAAATAAAGGCTATAAAGGCATTTAAACGAAATACTATGATGAGTGTGAAAAGAATTAAAATCCCAATCGAAACAATTACTATTGGCATATTGAAAAATTTAAATTCAAATGAAGATACAAAAAACAAAAAGGGCTAATATCGGTTAGATCTTATTTTTAAGAAATAATCCGCGTTTCTTTCAATTGAATTAAACTAGTTAAGGCTATTGTTATTTAAACTTGGATTTAAAACATAAAGCTTCGCTTTCTTCAAATTTCATTACTTTTAATGAAAGCCATTAATAGTTACACTAATTAATTGAAGATTACTCAATAATGATTCATTACTCATTTCACTCAAAAGTAGCAGTAATTACTGGGGCAGGTCAAGGAATAGGTTTGCAAATTTCACTTTTTTTGGCGAAAGCAGGGGCCTCAATTGTTCTTAATGATATTGATTCCGAAAAGGCGCAACTAGCAATAAAAGAAATACAATCAATTGGAGGAAAATGTATTTCTGTGGTTGGTGATGCGGGTGAAATTGAAATTATAAAAAAAATGGTTTACAAAGCAATTGAAGAGTTTGGTAGTCTTGATTTTGCAATAGCAAATGCAGGGATTACAACATTTGGAAATTTTCTTGATTATTCTCAAACTGAGTTTAATTCACTTCTACGTCTCAATCTTCAAGGTTCTTTTTTCTTAGCCCAAGAGGCAGCAAAATATATGATTAAAAACCAAATTAAGGGGCGCTTAATATTTATGTCTTCAGTAACAGGTTTTACTTTTCATCCGGATTTAACGGCATATGGTATGTCAAAAGCAGCATTAGCTTTCTTGGCAAAAACATTAGGAGTAGATTTAGCAAAACATCAAATTACAGTTAATGCTATAGCTCCTGGAGCAACTCAAACGCAACGTACTTCTGATTTAGACGATGGAAATTATGTAGAAACTTGGAAAAAAATTACTCCAAATGGACGCTGTGCAACAACTGATGATATTGCCCATGCTACACTATTTTTTCTCACAGAAGAAGCAAAACATTTAACCGGACAAACGCTTATAATTGATGGAGGATGGACCTCTCTGAGCCCATCACCCTAAACTCAAATTAAATTTTTTGATTTTAAATTGTGTAAAAACTAGTTATAGGGAATACTTGATCTAAAAGAACGGTTTAACCAATCATACAAGCGTTCATTTAGATGTTCAATTTGATTTTTAACTTTCTGAAAAACTATATAATCTTTTTTATAAAGTACAACAGGTATTGAAAGAAATTTACCTCCATCTCCTTTAAATTGTACTCTTATATAAATGTATTCCTCGTCAATTTTAAATTCCCTTATAGTTTCATTAATCTTCTTAATTACATCACGCATAAGTAGATGGGAATCTAGATTATAGTATTTAGAACTAAAATTTGTATTAAATGGGACATTGGAATAATATTCTATAGCAATCTCATTTGTTTTTTCTTGAGCTGACAACTTAAAAAAAACACCTCCAAGAATCAGACAGATAAATAAATTTCTCATTTGAAACGATTTATGGTTTGAAATATTTCAATATAAAAGATTAAAATTAATTTCTTTATACTGGTACTTTTTAATCTTCATTAATTAAAACTTAAAGAATACTTAAATAGGGGAAATAAAATGTTTAATAAAAATTAACCCTCCTATTGGGAGGGTTAATAAATAAATTAACTTATTACCAAGATTTCATTCTGTAAAGTGTCATTGATCCTAAAAAGTTTGAATACTTACTAGTTTCTTTTTGAAATTTAATAAAAGCTTGCTGCTGTGACTCAGTTTTTGGTCCCCAGCTTAATGCAGAAGCATAGTCTTTATGGGTCGTATAAACATAATGTGACTCTCCATCTGTACTAATTCCGTGAGTAAATTGTCCAAGAGAAAGGTAGCCTTCTTGTGGGAATTCTTTAATCAAGGTGGTAAAAGCAGTAGCAAAACTTGGTGCGTCTTCCACTCTCCACTTCCAAACTTGGTATGTGTTTTCACTGCTTTTTTCTTGATTAATTCTCAAAAGTGTAGAACCTCCAGTAACAGAAACAATTTCAGCAAATTTTAAAATATTTGAATT
>JALRBW010000025.1 GCA_023257625.1 Flavobacteriaceae bacterium
GTCGACACAGAGGCGAACAGGAGGATCGTACTATCAGTAACGGGCGATCTGCAGGCAGTTTGAGAGAGATGCCTGCAATTGTATTTCGCTGATGTGAGCGTTTGGATCGATAAGTATCCAGGTGCGTGGTTCTTTTATGCAGCCGTAACTTTGCTGGAAGGAACTCAGGCGTTGTGTAAAACGTTCGGGTGTTGCGTATCGGGTAAGCGTTCTGCGGGACGTTTCCGACAGATGCACTGGATGCGCAGGAGGAGTGAATGGTACAACTTCAGACATTCGACGTAGTGGCTATACTCGCTGCGTTCACATTGATTGGCGCCATAGTTATTGGTGTTGTCTGAGCGTTTGGATCGCAGCTAATTGTCGAAGCGCGATGAGCCCCGGGCAAGTACAACGAAGTTTGCAGCAATGGCTTCGACGGCTCGCTGGATAACTTCAGACGTGTTCTTTGCAGAACACAGCCGGCCTTGAGCCGTCGCGAAAAAGCCCCGCGGGTGCGGGGCTTTTCGTTTCATGCAGTGTCATTGCTGCAATAGATCGATAATCAACTCTTGCCGCGCAACTTGTTGGCCCAGATTACGAGAGCTTCGATCAGCTGCTGTGTGAGTTCCCGGCCGACCTCGTCGTTGAACTTGCCGTCCTCGCCGAATTTGCTGGCCGCGTTGCCAATCATCACTTGCGGATTGTTCAGCGGATGGGAATTGGTGGCGACCAGCATGTGCCGCAGGTGGTATTGCGCGCGCGTGCCGCCGATCGGTCCGCCGGATGCGCTGATGATCGCCACCGGCTTGTTCATCAGCGGCTGGTTCGGCGGCCGGGAAACCCAGTCGAATGCGTTCTTCAGTGGTGCGGAAACGGAATAGTTGTATTCCGGTGTTGCGAACAGCACTGCATCGGATTCTGCAATCTGCTTGCGCAGACGCTGCACGGATTCCGGATAGGCCTTCTCGCGAATGTCGTCGTTGTACAGCGGTATATCGCCAATTTCTGCGATCTCGATAGTCACGCCCGGAGGAGCAAGTTCCTGGGCTGCACGCAGCGATGCAGTATTGTAGGATCCCTTGCGCAGGCTGCCCGAGATGGCGAGAATTCTGAACTCACTCATGGCTTTTTCAGCCCCCTGTTTTGCATGTTGTGATTGCCGGCAGGCTATATCGAACCTTTCAGGCAAACCTCGTCCGCCGACTGAGCCGCAATGAATCGCTTTCGGCTGCACATCGGCGCGCGCCTTTTAGCCGTTGCGGACGTCATACGCAATGCGAGCTGACCTTGGCGCGCCATTCGCTTGCATTTCAGGGTATTGCGGGATGTCTTGCGTTGTGTAGCGTGCCTGCGGGCCACAGCGACCGCACCGTTGGACGGCCACAGCGGGTAACGACGACGGCAAATGTGGCGCTGGCTTCGATTCTGGCGACGACGAAGAAGGAAGGTTGTTCTAAATTTAAAAACCGAATGAAGTCGATTTATTTTCTCCTTTATTATGTTTTTTTAATAAAGTTGGAAAAGGCATCCAATGTCTTATCTATGTCGTTATAAGTAAGGGCATCATTTAGAAAATAACTTTCAAAAGCACTTGGTGGTAAATATATCCCTTGATCTAACATACTATGAAAATAGCTATTGAAAGTCTTGTTGTTGCCAAGTGAAGCTGATTGAAAATCAACCACATCTGATGCTGTAAAATGAAGTGAAATCATTGACCCCAAACGATTTATTTTAAAAGGAAGACCTTTTTTGTCTAAAATGGATTGGTATCCCTGATGCAGTTGTTGTGTTTTTTGATCTAATCGTGTATAAATTGTTGGATCCTTTTTTAATTGTTTTAATGTAGCTAGCCCTGCTGCCATTGCCAATGGATTTCCGCTCAAAGTACCTGCTTGATAAACTGGACCCTCGGGAGCTAGATGTTGCATTATAGCATCAGAGGCTGCAAAAGCTCCAACAGGTAATCCTCCACCTATCACTTTACCATAGGTAACAATATCAGCTTTAATAGACAATCGTTCTTGTGCCCCACCTGCTGCCAATCGAAACCCCGTCATTACTTCATCAAAAATGAGTATTGTATTGTAACGATCACATAATTCCCTTAGACCTTCCAAAAAACCTTTTTTTGGCAGTATACAGCCCATATTACCCGCAACAGGCTCAATAATAAGAGCTGCAATTTCATCTTGATACTCTTCAAAAAGTTTTGTTACTTCATCTAAATCATTAAATGTAGCTAATAGAGTGTCATGAGCTGTCCCCTTTGTAACACCAGGGCTACTTGGACTTCCAAAGGTTACTGCGCCACTACCTGCCTGAATTAAAAAAGTATCCGAATGACCATGATAACATCCAGAAAATTTGATAATTTTTTCTCTTCGTGTTACTCCTCGAGCCAAACGAACAGCACTCATACAGGCTTCTGTTCCCGAATTCACAAAACGTATTTTATCCATATTAGGAATCATAGATAGTGCTAGAGTTGCAATCTCAGTTTCCAAAGCAGTTGGAGTTCCATACGAAGTTCCCATTTCTGCTGCTTTTTGTATAGCTTCAACAACAGAGGGGTGTGCATGTCCTAAAATCATGGGGCCCCAACTAGAAATATAATCAATGTATTGACTCCCATCTACATCATACAAATAGGCACCTTGAGCACGCTGCATAAAAATAGGTGTTCCTCCCACTGCTTTAAATGCTCGAACGGGTGAGTTGACTCCTCCAGGAATTACACCTTGAGCGGCTTTAAACAATTGACTACTAAGTTTATAATTCATATTGTTAGGGGGTAGGAATTTGAAGAATTTGACCTAAATAAATTGTAGGCTCTATTAAATTATTGAATTGAAGAATTGCTTCAATCGATACATTATATTTTTTTGACATAGAATATAAGGTGTCACCTTTTACTACTTCGTGTTCAATTAAATTAGTGGCTTTGGAAAATCTAGTATTGTTGTCAAAACGATCTAATTCAAAACGTTCAATTAAACTTATTAGCTTTTCTGCATATTGAGGATCAGTGGCATATCCTGCTTTTTTTAATCCTTTAGCCCACGCTTCATAACGGTCAATTGGAATTGAAAATAAATGGGCATACCTAGGTCTATCCTTTAAAAATTGGGAATGATCATGAAAGGATTGACGAGGAGAAGTATACACCCGAAAACATTCTCCTTTTTCATCATCATCATGATATAAACGTGGTCCTTCCCATGTGGTATGACATTTTATGCCAAAATGGTTATTGCCTTCAACAGCTAGTCTTCCATATCCCATGCCTGATTCTAAAATACCTTGCGCTAAGGTAATACTTGCAGGAATTCCAGCAGATTTCATTTCTTCTTGAGCAATGGCTGCATAGGTTTCTATATAATTTAAAATTTTTTCTCTTGAGGTTAATAATCCTGCTGGAGGAAGAGTATTTTCTTGCTTTTGAATTGCCTTCACTTCTGTTTGCAACAGTGGTGTTTTCAACTGTCGCTTTTCTACAAAAATCTTACGTGTACCACACGAAATAAAAGTGCTAAACACTAAATAGATTATAAGTATTTGGAATAGTAAAGTTGGGAAAGTCCTTTGTTTGAAAGTTTTCGATTCATTGGCGCTATTCCTTGTAATCCACCAGTATGAATAATTAAAATCTTTTTCCCCCAAACCCATTTCTTTTTCTTTATGAGGTCAAAAATACCAAAAAGCATTTTTCCTGTATACACTGGATCTAAAGGAATTCTATATTGTTGATAAAATTGATTCATAAAATCAATTAATTCAGTAGTAACCTTTGCATAACCACCAAAAGTATAGTCTGTTTGTAGTTCAAAATCAGGATTTTTAATAAATGGATTTACTAAAGTTGCAATCGAATTGTATTGAATTGCTGGAAAACCGATAACCTTTTGATGTGGTTTTACTGTATTTACTAACCCCGCTAAAGTGCATCCTGTACCTATACTAACACAAATAGCATCAAATTCTTCATCTTCATTATTTAAAATTTCTTCACACCCTTGAACGGCAATAGTACTCAACCCGCCTTCAGGTAAAAGATACGTATTAGGAAATTGTTTTAATAGGTTTTGAACTTCGGTAGCATTTTCTTTTTTTGAATAAGATGCCCTGGAAAGGAAAAACAATTTCATTCCTCTTTTTTGGCAAAAGGAAAGGGTTTCACTCTCTTCAATTTTATTCTGCCATTCCTCACCTCGTACAATGCCAATGGTTTGTACTCCGTACTTAGCTCCGGCTTCGGCGGTAGCGGCTAAATGATTTGAAAAAGCACCTCCAAAGGTAAGCAGAATAGGTGCATTTTTGGGAAGTGATTGAAAGACGTATTTCAATTTTCTAAACTTGTTACCGGAAATTATTGGATGGAGCTGATCTTCTCTTTTTATCACAATCGTATGCCCCTGATGTTTACCAAGCGACTGATTTATACTATTTTTGAAAGTATTAAAAATCATATATTCAAAATTACATTAAATAATGTCTGTCGGAAACTTACCTACCTTAGAAGAAGGTGATTTTTATTGGAATGATAATGGGTATAGGGTTTTTACAGCACAATACCATTTAAAAAGAGGGTATTGCTGCAAGAGTAATTGTAAGCATTGTCCTTTTGATTATGATCCAAAAAAAGAGGTCTAATACGGCATAATTTTTGTAAATGAATCATTTTAAAAAATCTATCATGAAAAAAATACTTTTCGCTCTTTTGTTTGTGTTTCTGATTTCATGCTCATCTATTCGCGTTTACTCTGACCACGATAATTCTGTCGATTTTTCTCAATACAAAACCTTTGCTTTTTTCAAACCGGAAATCGACAAAGTAGACATTTCAGACTTGGATAAAAGGCGAATTCTCAATGCCCTTGATAACGAAATGGCGTTAAAGGGGCTTTCAAAATCCGAAACTCCTGATGTTTTAATTGGCTTTACTACTGCAGCTAAACAACAAGTAATTGTGAATAACAACAACTGGGGCGGCTGGGGCTGGGGTTGGGGATTTAATCCTTGGTTTTGGGGTCCAAATTACAATTCCGTGAGTACACGTACCGAAGGAACCTTATATATAAATATTATTGATGCTACCTCCAAACAATTAGTTTGGCAAGGAAAAGGTCTAGGTGGAATTCATGATAATTTAAAAAACCGTGACGAACGTATTGCCCTTTTTGTTCAAGAAATTGTTAGCCATTATCCGCCTGAATCCCGTTAATTTTAACAAAAGGCCTCTGCGGCTTTTAGGGCATCCGCAATACCCTCTGTTTTTTTACCTCCTGCAGTAGCAAAGAAGGATTGACCCCCACCACCACCTTCAATGTGCTTGCCTAAACTCCTTACAATTGCTCCCGCATCTAACTGTTCTTGTGCTACTAAAGATTTTGAAACAAAACAACTCAAAAGAGGTTTCCCCTCTTTTGAAGAAGCCAAAACAATTAGGGCATTGTCTTTTTCTTCGCCAAGTTGAAAAGACAAATCTTTCATTCCTTGGGCATCCAAATCAACTTCAGAGGCAAGAAATGACACCTTCCCGATGGTTTTAAACTGTTTGCTTAACGATGCACTGAGTACCTCTGCTTTCAATTTTGAAAGACTTTGTAACTCTTTTTTTAATGTTGCATTTTCTTCCTGTAAATGCTGTATGGCCTTTACGGGGTCCTGTGCTTGTTTTAGCGTTTTTGATACTGTTTCTAGCACTTGACTTTGAGATTCAAAATGGGTTTTCACAGCATCACCCGTAATAGCTTCAATTCTTCGAATACCTGCAGCTACAGCTCCCTCTGACATAATTTTAAAATGCCATATCTCTGCAGTGTTTTTTACATGTGTTCCTCCACATAGTTCAATTGATTTTCCAAAGCGTATAGTGCGAACTGTATCTCCATACTTTTCTCCAAACAAAGCCATAGCGCCTTGGTTTAAAGCTTCTTTATATGGGGTATTCCTGTTTTCTTCTAGTAAAATCTGTTCTTCAATTCTAGCGTTTACAAATTGTTCTACTTCTGTCAATTCATCTTGAGTAAGTTTTGCAAAATGAGAAAAATCAAACCTAAACATCCCTGAATGAACCATTGATCCCTTTTGTTCTACATGAGTTCCTAACACTTTCCTTAAGGCTTGATGCATCAAGTGAGTTGCTGTATGATTACTTGAGGTTCTTTGACGCTGTTTAGGATCAACAACGGCCGTAAAAGGTTGGGATACTTTCTCAGGTATGGTTTTGGTATGATGTAGAATTAAACTATTCTCTTTTTTGGTATCAAGAATATAAATCACATCACCATTAGAGGATTCCAAATACCCTTTGTCTCCTACTTGCCCACCTCCTTCTGGGTAAAAAGGAGTTAAATTAAAAACCAATTGATAAAAATCACCTTCTTTAGACGTGGTCATTTTTCGATAACGTGTAATTTTTACTTGGGTTGTTAGAAAGTCATAACCCACAAACTCTTCTTCTTCATCATCTATTAATACAACCCAATCACCCGCTTTTGAAGCCGCTGCAGCTCTCGATCTAGATTTTTGTTTTTCCATGGCAGCTTGAAAGCCAGTTTCATCAATAATGTATCCTCTTTCACTAGCAATTAAGGCTGTTAAATCAAAAGGGAATCCAAAAGTGTCGTAAAGTTCAAAGGCTTTAGTGCCTGAAACTATTTTTTTTGTAGCATTTTGGAGTATAGTTTCTAGTAGATGTAACCCTTGGTCAAGTGTTTTTAAGAATGATGCCTCTTCTTCTTTAATCACATTAAAGGCCAAGGCTTGTTCTTTTTTCAATTCGGGAAAGGCCTCTCCCATCTGGAGAGAAAGTGTTTTTACTAATTTATGGATAAAGGGTTCTTTTTGATTTAAAAAGGTAAAACCATAACGAATTGCTCTTCTTAAAATTCTACGGATAACATATCCTGCTCCATTATTAGAGGGCAATTGTCCGTCGGCGATAGCAAAATATACCGTTCGTAAATGATCTGCAACCACACGAATGGCTCTATCTGTTTCTTCAACTATTCCATAAGAAGTATTTGTAATGGTTTCAATTTCTCTTATTAAGGGTTCAAAAACATCGGTGTCATAATTTGAAGTTTTGTTCTGTAATACCATACATAACCTTTCAAAACCCATTCCTGTATCTACATGTTGAGCAGGTAATTTTTCCAAACTCCCGTCAGCTTTTCTATTAAATTCTATAAAAACTAAATTCCAAACCTCAATAACCTGCGGGTGATCTTTATTAACTAATTCTGCACCCGGCACATTTGCTTTTTCTTCTTCAGAGCGAATGTCTACGTGTATTTCAGAACAAGGACCACAAGGGCCTTGATCTCCCATTTCCCAGAAATTATCTTTTTTGTTTCCCAATAAAATTCGGTCTTCAGGGACATGATTTTTCCACAAAGAATAGGCCTCATTATCACGGGCAATATTTTCATCGGGTGCACCTTCAAATATGGTCACATACAATTTACTTGGATCAATTTGATACACTTGAGTTAATAATTCCCAAGCCCAATCAATGGCTTCTTTTTTGAAGTAATCACCAAAGCTCCAATTACCTAACATTTCAAAAAAGGTATGGTGATAAGTATCAATACCTACTTCTTCCAAATCGTTGTGTTTTCCTGAAACACGTAAGCATTTCTGAGTATCGGCAATTCGATTTGATGTGGGCGTGGCATTTCCAAGAAAATATTCTTTAAAAGGATTCATCCCTGCATTTGTAAACATAAGGGTTGGATCATTTTTAACCACCATGGGTGCAGAGGGCACAATGGTGTGCTTTTTTGAAGCAAAAAAATCTAAAAATTGTTGTCTAACCTCAGTGGACTTCATTGTTTGGTTTAAAATTTAAGTGCTGTAAAAAGTAGATGATATTCAAACTCTAACAGTTTCATATCAAATTTTGTATCTTTGTACAACTATTTCTTTTTTATGCAAAAGAAATGAAAATTTGTAAGACTTTATGACTAAAGTTAAATACTATTACGACCCCGAAACACTTTCCTATCGTCCGATTGCCATAACTAATAAACGTCGAATTTCGAATATTATATTGTTTATTACCTCTTCATTTGTTTTTGGAGTATCTGTTTTATTGATACTCATGAATTCAGATTGGATAAATACCCCAGCAGAAATTGCACAAAAAAGAGCAATTGACAATTATGAACTCCAATTTGATATATTAAATAAAAAATTAACTCAACTTGAAAATGTTCTTGCTAATGTAGAAGAACGCGACAATAATTTATATCGTGTATATTTTGAGGCTAGTCCTATACCTGAAGAACAACGAAAAGCAGGATTTGGAGGAGTTAATCGATACAGTGACCTAGAGGGTTATGACAATTCTGAATTGATTATTGGCATTACAAAAAGATTAGATATTCTAACAAAACAAACTGTAGTTCAGTCTCGATCATTAGACGAAATCGAAAGACTTGCGGAAAACAAAGCTGCCTTGATAGAAGCTATTCCTTCTATTCAACCAATAAAGAATAAAGATTTAATTCGTTTAGCCTCAGGGTATGGATACCGAACAGATCCTTTTACCAAAAAAAGACGCTTTCATTACGGCATTGATTTTACAGCCAAGAAGGGGGTGCCCGTTTATGCTACTGGAAATGGTGTAGTGAAACGTGCTGATAATCGGTCAGCAGGTCATGGAAATCATATTCGAATTGATCATGGCTTTGGCTATGTTAGTTTATATGCCCATTTATCTAAATACAATGTTCGTAGAGGCCAAAAAGTAAAACGGGGCGATATTATTGGTTATGTTGGAAATACAGGTCGTTCGACTGGTCCTCATTTACATTATGAAATTATTAAGGACAATAAAAAAATTAATCCTGTAGATTTTTATTATGGAAATCTTTCTCCAAAGGAATTTGACGCTTTACTTACACAGTCTAATCAAGAAAACCAATCGATGGATTAACCATGCACCTCAACCTGCCAGAAAAACGCTATTATACCATAGGTGAGGTGGCCAAAGCATTTGATGTAAACCCATCTTTATTGCGATTTTGGGAAAAAGAATTTGAGGAAATTCAACCAAAAAAAAAGGAAAGCGGAACCCGAAAGTACACGCCCGAAAATGTATTGACTTTACAGTATATTTTTCATTTAGTAAAAGAAAAGGGGATGACCATTCAGGGGGCAAAAAAACAGCTAAAGCTTCGAAAAGAAGGGAGTTCAAAACAAGTAATACTCTCTAAATTAGAGCAGATAAAATCTACTCTAGAATCACTTAAAGAGAATTTATAAACGGTTATTTTTTTCTGAAATACAACTGCAAGGGTACCCCCGTAAAATCAAATTCAGCACGAAGTTTATTTTCTAAAAATCGTTTGTAAGGGTCTTTTACATATTGAGGCAAATTGCAGAAAAACGCAAATTGCGGGTGAGGCGTAGGTAATTGGGTACAAAATTTAATTTTTACATATTTCCCCTTATACCCTGGTGGGGGATTTTTTTCAATTATGGGTAACATAACGTTGTTAAGTTCCTTTGTTGGAATACGTTTTGATCTGTTTTTAAATACTTCAACTGCCTTCTCTACAGCTTTAAAAATTCGTTGTTTTGTTAGAGATGAAATAAATAAAATTGGAATGTCTACAAAAGGAGCCGTTTGCATTTTAATTTCCTCTTCATAGCGCTTTGTAGCCATGGTATCTTTTTCGATCAAGTCCCATTTATTAACCAATATAACTATACCCTTATGATTGCGATGCGCTAACCAAAAAATATTTTGTACTTGACCATCAAAGCCTCTAGTACCATCGACTAATAGTAAACAAACGTCACTATATTCTATTGCCCTGATTGAACGCATGACAGAATAAAATTCTATATCTTCTTTCACTTTAGATTTTCTGCGAATTCCGGCAGTATCTACAAGGTTAAAATCAAAACCAAATCGAGTATAAGGAGTGTCAATGCTATCACGGGTTGTGCCAGCAATGTCAGTAACAATATAACGGTCTTCTCCTATTAACGCATTAATAAATGAAGATTTACCTGCGTTGGGTCTTCCTACCACGGCAAAACGTGGTCGATCGTCATCATGAATTATTCCCTTTTGAGGTAAAATTTTAATCAATTCGTCTAATAATTCTCCACTTCCACTTCCATTAGCACTAGAAATGGGAAATAAAGAGGGAAAACCTAAAGCATAAAACTCAACTGAATCATCATATCTTTGTGCAGTATCAACCTTGTTTACAGTCAAAAAAATTGGCTTTTGAGAACGTCGAAGCATGTTGGAAATGATTTCATCCATTGGTGTAATACCTTCAGAAACATCTACCATAAAAATGATAGCATCAGCTTCATCAATAGCTAGACTGACTTGTTTATCAATTTCTTTCTGAAAAATATCATCACTCCCTTCTACATAACCACCAGTATCAATTAGGGTAAAATTTACACCATTCCAATCTGCTTTTCCATAATGCCGATCTCTGGTTACACCACTGGTAGCATCAACAATTGCTTCTCTTTTTTGAATCATTCGATTAAAAAAGGTGGATTTTCCAACATTTGGACGTCCAACTATTGCTACAATACTACTCATGGGATAAATTTGAATGTAAAAATACATTATTTCTATGGATGAAATTCTGTACAAATAGATTCATTACTGAGTTGCACATCTCAATTAGAATTTATACTTTTGACGACTCATATCGCGAGGTAGAGCAGTGGTAGCTCGTCGGGCTCATAACCCGAAGGTCGCAGGTTCGAGTCCTGCCCTCGCTACTAAAACAATAAAACGGTTATACTTTTAAAGTATAGCCGTTTTGTTTTAAAATATTACATCATCTGCTATTTCTTGAAGTAAAACAGCTACTTCACTTTCAACAATACTATAGTATATATCATTTCCTAAACTATCAACACCTTTGTATCTCCTAGATAGATTTTTTGAAGTTTCAGCACTCAAGTGAGAGAAAATTACACAACTCGCAAGATATGATCCATTTGGACTTGGATGTTTATTATCATCAGCTAGAAGATTATACTGAGGATATTTATCTTGAAAGTTTTTAAATGCCCTTCCAATAGGAATCACTTTAGTATTTGTTCCTT
>JALRBW010000021.1 GCA_023257625.1 Flavobacteriaceae bacterium
GTTGAGGAATTACTTCAAATGAATGCTTAAGAAACTGCTTTAAGCTGAGGCCATTCTACCTTTGAAAGTTTTTGATCTGCGTACTGTTTAGTGACCTTTAATTTTTTAATTTCACTTTCAGGGAGTTCAAACATAGCATCATTTAATACGGCTTCACATAATGATCGTAATCCCCTAGCGCCTAAATTAAAAGTAAGCGCTTTGTCTACCATAAACTCAAGTGCTCCAGTAGTAAATAGCAATTCTATTCCATCCATTTCAAAAAGCCTAACGTATTGTTTCGTTAATGCATTTTTAGGAACGGTTAATATTTGCATCATGGCGGCCTTATCTAGAGAATTCATATAAGTCAAAACGGGGAGTCTACCAATAATTTCTGGGATAAGTCCAAAAGATCGAACATCTTTAGGAGTGATGTATTGCAACAAATTTTCTTTTTGTACCTGTCGTTGGTCTTTTACCGTTTTATATCCAATGGCCTGTAAATTTAATCGTTTGCCTATATGAGCTTCTATTCCATCAAAAGCTCCTCCGGCTATAAAAAGTATATTTGAAGTATCTACTTCGATAAATTTTTGGTCGGGATGTTTTCTTCCACCTTTTGGAGGTACATTTACAACAGTTCCTTCTAATAGTTTGAGTAATGCTTGTTGTACACCCTCTCCTGATACATCACGTGTGATAGAAGGATTATCGCTTTTTCGTGCTATTTTATCGATTTCATCAATAAAAACAATTCCGCGTTGCGCAAGATTGACATCGTAATCAGCGGCTTGAAGTAAACGTGATAAAATACTTTCAACATCTTCACCCACATAGCCCGCTTCGGTTAGTACTGTAGCATCAACAATAGCAATTGGAACATTTAAATAACGGGCAATAGTTTGAGCCAAAAGAGTTTTACCAGTTCCTGTAGGCCCTATCAACAATACATTACTTTTTTGAATTTCTACTTCATCTTTAGAAGGTACTTGCATTAATCTTTTATAATGATTGTATACAGCAACTGACAAAACTCTTTTAGAAGTATCTTGACCAATAACGTATTGGTCTAAAAAAGACTTAATTTCTTTTGGAGGCTTTAATTCTAAATCAACTGCTTTTGTTACTTCTTCTGTTTCCTCTTTAACTATACCGTAAGCCTGTATAATACAACGATCGCAAATATGAGCGTCTAGTCCTGCTATCAATAGTTGGGTTTCCGGTTTTGGTCTCCCACAAAAAGAACAATTCAGATCAGTTGCACTCATAGGGTGTCTGTTTATTGTGGAGCGTTTTCTAAAACTTCATCAATCATACCGTACACTTTAGCTTCATCGGCTTTCATCCAATAGTCACGGTCACTATCATTAGTTACTTTTTCAAAATTTTGACCAGAATGTTTGGCAATAATTTGATATAATTCATCTTTAAGTTTTAGAATTTCACGTGCTGTAATTTCAATATCTGAGGCTTGTCCTTGAGCTCCTCCTAAAGGCTGATGAATCATAACACGTGCGTGTGGTAACGCCGAGCGTTTTCCTTCATGACCTGCGCATAATAATACTGCACCCATTGAAGCTGCAATTCCTGTACAAATAGTAGCTACATTAGGAGTAATAAATTGCATGGTGTCATAAATACCTAATCCGGCATAAACACTTCCACCGGGAGAATTAATATACATTTGTATGTCTCGTTTAGCATCGGTACTTTGCAAAAAAAGAAGTTGAGCTTGAATCACATTAGCAACATGATCGTCTATAGCAGTTCCTAAAAACATAATACGATCCATCATCAAACGTGAAAAAACATCCATTTGTGCCACATTAAGTTGGCGTTCTTCAATGATGTAGGGTGTCATACTACTGATTATCTTATCGTAATACATGGCATTTACCCCATGATGTTTAATTGCGTATTTTTTAAATTCTTTTCCGTAATTCATTTCCGGTTGTTTTATTAAAAGTAATGAAAAAATTAAGATTAAGCTTTGCCGTAGGCTTCTTTGATAAAGGTATCAAAACCTACTTTTTTAACTTTTAAAGGAGCATTTTCCTTAAAAAAAGCAAGTATTTTATTGCTCATCAACTGTTCTGAAATTCGGCGTGTTTCCTCTTGGTTTGACAATACGTTTGATATTATTCCTTCCATTTGTTGTTCATCCGGTTGTTGCCCATATTGCAACATTTGATTTTTTACCAAGCTCCCTGTAAAGTCTTTTAATTCTTCAAAAGACATGTCCAATTGATTTTCTTTAATTATTTGGCTTTCAATTAATTGATAGCGTATCCCTTTTTCTGAACGTTGATATTCTTCTTTCGCTTGTTCATCAGTCATTTCCTCTTTAGCATTTGATTGGATCCACTTTTGCAAAAAGTTTTTAGGTAAATCGAATTTGGTTTTATCAACTAAATACTCAGTTATGTCATTCAGTAATTTTTGTTCAGTTTGTGGTTCAAATTGTTTTTTAAGACCCTCTTTTATTTTGTCTTTCAATTCTACTTCCGAAGTTACTGTACCCGGTTCATATAGCTTATCAAAAAGAGATTTGTCTAAAACCGCTAACTCTCTTTTATTAATTTCTTTAATTTCAAGGGTAATATTTTCTTTTTTAAGCAAATCCCATTTATTATTGTCTAATCCCAACAATCGTTTGGCTTGATCTTCATCTGAAAACATCCCTTTTACAGGATAACTAACCACTGCTCCAGTTGTTTGGTTCTTTAAATCATCGATTACTTTTTTTGACTTCAAATTCTCAAAGGTAATCATACTAATTTTTTCAAGCTCAGCAATTTCACTTCTAAATTGAGCAGTAATTTCAACTCCTTTATCTGGGTGTTTTTGTGAAATTAACTTACCGTATTGTTTCCGAATATATTCAACCTGCTCATTAATCATTTTAGTATCCGGTTCAATTACATAATGAGTCACCTTTTTCAATATGTCTAGTTTAACTTCAAATTTTGGTGCCAGCCCCAATTCAAAAGCAAAATCCAATGAATTTGAATTCCAATCAATAGGGGATTCACTTTCTTTAGGAAGTGGGTAGCCAAGTAGATTAATTTTCTCTTCCTTTAAATACGAATCAAGCTTTTCCCGTAATAATTTATTAACTTCTTCAGCAATCACAGCTATTTCATAGCGTTTTTTTATCATTCCCATTGGAACGTGCCCTTTTCTGAATCCTGGAAGATTAATGTTTTTCTTATAGTCTTGTAAAATTGAGTTTACTTGAGGCTCAAAATCACTCCGGTTGATTTGAATAGTTACTTCTGCATTTAAGGCATCTACATCCGTTCTGCTAATGTTCATTTTGCTTTTAAATTTAGTGCGCAAAAGTACTATTTTTTATTCCTCGGAGCAACTATTCGACTTTACTAAAGACAAGTATACTTTATAAATTTTTACCATTTGGTAAAGCTACATAATGCCTTTAGGGTGTCCAAAATGAAAGTTGGGTGCTAAAATTGATGGGGGTTGCCTGGATATCAAGCAGAGGGGTTATTGTTTTGCCCTGTAGCCATGCTTTATGATCCTCACGATGCACAATAATGGGCATTCTCAATTTACTATTGTGTATTTCTCGCATAATTCCTTGAGCCTCTGTAGTTATGATTGCATATGAAAATAACTTATGTTTAGCTTGAGGGTTCCACCATTCATCATATAAACCGGCAAAAGCAAAAGGGCAATGATTGGGTAGGGTAAGTTCAAATTTTTGCTTATACTTTCCTTTTAAATCTAGCCACTGCCACTCAAAAAAAGAATCAGCAAGAATTAGACATCGATGTGCTTCTTTAAAGGAAGGTTTTGAATTGCAAGTTTCCCATTTAGCATTAAGTGTGCTTTTTTGAAATGAACGGTCTTTTGCCCAATGGGGAAGTAAACCCCACTCCATCGATAAGATTTGCTTCAGATTTGTCGCTGTTAATACACTCGTGGTTGGATGCTCAAAGCCATTAAAATTTCCTGTAATTAGATCACCGTTAATATCCCACTCCTTTTTAATCCGAGTGGCACCTGCAGTAGACAACGCACTGTAAAAACACATTTTAATTTTCTAATGATTTATAAAATTACTTTTTATTAAGTAAAAAAAATAATTCATAACTTTTACAAGTTTGGAAATTTAAAAAGATTAGGATTTAGATTGCTTACACTGCATAAAATAATTAAAAAAAACTTTTTCATATTTAAAATACACTATATTTGCAGCCCAGAATTAATAATCATGAGGATCGAGAATCCTCAAAAATTAATATGTTATGCCAGTAAAAATTAGACTTCAACGCCACGGTAAAAAAGGAAAACCTTTTTATTGGGTTGTTGCCGCAGATGTGCGTGCAAAACGAGATGGTAGATATCTCGAAAAAATAGGGATATACAATCCAAATACAAATCCAGCTACAGTTGAAATCGATATTGATAGTGCTGTTTCATGGTTAGAAAAAGGCGCACAGCCTACTGATACAGCAAGAACACTTCTTTCTTATCGCGGAGCTTTATTAAAGCATCATCTTAACGGTGGAATCCAAAAAGGAGCATTAACACAAGAAGAAGCCGATAAAAAATTAGCTGCTTGGTTAGAAGAAAAAGAAGCTAAAATTAATTCGAAAAAAGATAGTATTTCTAAAGGAAAAGCCTTAGCCAAAGCAAAACGTTTAGAAGATGAAAAAGCAACTAGCGAAAAACGTCTTGAGCAAGCAGCAGCTGCAGAAATAGCTGAGGTAGAAGTTTCAGAAGTTCAAGAGGGTGAAAACGTATCAGTTGAAGCAACTGAAAATGCTTCAGAAGAAGCTGCAATAGCAGATGTGGTTGCTGAAACTCAGGGATCAACTGAAGAAAATACAGAAGAAGCCGCTTCAGAAGAAAAAGAGGGATAAACCGTTCTTTTTCCCAATGAAAAAGGAAGATTGTTTTTATGTAGGTACTTTAGTTGCGAAGTTCAGTTTTAAAGGGGAAATGCTAGTCAAAATTGATAGTGATACCCCACAACAATACACAGCATTGGAATCAATTTTCGTGGAACTCTCCACAGGATTGGTTCCTTTTTTTATTAAAAAATGTCAACTTCACAAATCAGAACTACTTCGTATAAAGTTTGATACCGTTGATAGTGAAGCTGCCGCAGAGGCATTACTAAAAAAAGACCTCTATTTGCCTTTATCTCTTTTACCTCCTTTAAAAGGAACTCAATTTTACTACCACGAAGTTGTAGGATATTCTGTTGAGGAAGAAGGAAAAATATTCGGACATATTGAACAGATAATTGAAAGTGGTGCTCAATCACTTTTTCAAGTAAAAACTTTTGAGGGAAAGGAAGTATTAATTCCTATTCACAATGATTTTATTGTTGCCATACAGCGAGATTTAAAAAAGGTAGTGATGGAATTACCTGAAGGACTTCTTGATCTTTAATGTTTTTAAAAATATAACACAAATCCAAAGGAAGGCAAAGGGGTTCTATTTCCCTCTGTTGTTGATAAAGGAGTTAATGTAATCGGAGTTTTAATACTTCCATCTTCATTTCTACTCAATCCATATTCTTCTGGAGTTGGATTGGGTTGGGCTAAAAAGTTTTGAACTTCAATGTATAAGTTAAAAGATAGGTTTTTAAAATTCCATTTTTTATCAAATCTTACATCGGCCAAATTAAAAGCATCTAATTTAACCTCACCCAATCGATCATAGTCTAAAATCAGTTCAGGATAAGATAATGCACTTTGTATAACATCAACTGGCACATAAGGATTTTTACCAGCAAACCTCCATCGTGCACTAATTTCCCAATTACGTCTCAGTTTATACCCTCCAGAAAATGAAATTAAATGACGACTATCCCAAACTGAAGGACGAAACTTTTGGTCAATCCCTGTGAATTCGCTAAAAAAGTATGTATAGGCAAAAACTCCATAAAAATTACGTGCTAATTTTTGTTGAAAAAGAACTTCTACTCCAGAACTTTTCCCTCTTCCAGTGGAAGTAATAGCTTCATTCCCTAATACTTCAAATCCACCTCCTTTATTGGCCAAGGCTACTCCATCAATAAGTGAAATAGGGTATTGATTGTATCGCTTTAAAAAACTCTCTACTGTAAATCTTGAAGATGGAGTAAGGTTATATTCTAAACCCGCAACCCAATGATTGCTTTGGGTATAATCAGCAGATTGATTAATGAAATTTCCCTTTTGATCTTGAAAACCCAACATCGTGTAGGTTGGAATTTTAAAATAACGTCCCATGCTGGCATTGAATTTCCATTCCTGATTTTCTGTAAGCGCATAAGAAAATGACATGCGTGGAGAAAGGTTATCTACTAGAGTAGATCCCGTGGTAAAAGTATCCGCATCTGCACGAAGACCGAGAGAAACATTTAAACGATCATTAAAATAGCTTCGTGATGCCTTTGTAAATATCCCGTATTTTAAAAAATCAAATTCAGTAGCATATGCGATATCGTAAAAAATAAATCGTGTGTTATTTTGATAAGATGAATGTTGCAAATTAAACCCTGCAGACCACTTCCATTCATTCACATAATGTGTGGTTTGATATCTTAGTTTGGTTTCCCATTCATAGCTATCATTTTCAAAAATTACACCGATTTGTGCAACATTGTCTTGAAATCTAGAGAAGTTATTATCTAGTCGGTTAGTACTTAAAGCTGTAGTCATGAAACCATTCCCATTTTTATAGTTTCTTTTCCATGATAGTCCAACTGTGGTACTTCGTTGATTAATAATTGGTACCTGCTCCAGAACGGACTGTTGTTCTAAATCAAATTCTTTTGGGGGTTTAACAGAAAAATCGTCAATAGCCCCTAATCCAATAAAAGTTAATGAATTGTAAGCATCTAATTCATGTTTAATTTTCCACTGATAGTCCCAATAATCAGGACGAATGGGCAGACCTATCAATTCAAAAAGAAACTGCAAATAACTACGTCGGACAGAAAGTAAAAAGGTGGTCTTAGCGGGTTCATCACTTTTTCCATTAAAAAGTGGACCTTCTAAAGTTAATGCAGCTTCACTAGCCCCAAATCTAAAATTACCTCCAAAGCCATTGGGGTCTCCTTCTCTTTGTTCAAAAGCAAGAACTCCTGACAAGGGATTATCATACTCGGCTCCAAAAGCTGAACTTGAAAGGGTAACGTCTCGTACAAAAGAAACATTGATCATTCCAACTGGCCCGCCAGCACTTCCTTGCGTACTGAAATGATTTATGTTTGGGATTTCAATACCATCAAGGTAATATACAGTTTCATTAGGAGCACCACCACGAATTATGATATCATTACGAAAACCCCCTATGGATGGTGAAATTCCAGGCATGCTTTGAACTACTTTCGTTATATCATTATTTCCGCCTGGATACGTTTCAATTTCAACTGCTGAAAAAGTTTGCGTCGAAAGTGGTGTTTCTGTTGTAGTTTTAAATGGACTTTTGGTCACCACTACCTCATCTAATGATTCTGTAAGTTCTTCTAATTGAAATAGTAATGGTATATTCCCAACAGATTTAACTATGACGTTATATAAAGTTTGAGATTCATATCCTAAAAAATTAACCACCACATTATAAGTTTGTACAGGTATATTATCAATACTAAAGTACCCTTGTTGGTTTGTTACAACACCTTGAGTTGTTCCCTCCAATATGATTGTAGCTCCTTCTAGGGGTTGCTGTGATTTTAAATCCAGTACTCTACCAGTAAGCGTTCCCGTGTCTTGAGCATGTGTATAGCTTAGGATAAGGAGACTCAACGCAACTACAATATTTTTTACCATAATAACATTACTAATTATAATTTCGCAATTTTAAGTCAAAAGTAAAGCAAAGAGTCTAGCTAAACTATTTGTTTGTTTAATTATTTATATTTATTTTTAAACAAAAATGAAAAAAAATCGTAGAGACTTCTTAAAAACAGCTTGTAGAAACGTCGTTTTTGCAAGTTTTGGTATATCCATAATCGAAGCATGTAGTGCTGAAGATGAGGATTCTATAATTAATAATGAAAAAGGTAGTTCTTCAAATGAACCTTTGGTGCTTAATCTTAATGAAGGAGATTTAACTGCTTTAAAAACAGTTGGGGGATGGTTAAATTATACCTCAAAAAATATTTTATTATTAAGAATAAGCGCTAATGAAGTACGTGTATTTGACAACAAATGTCCTCATCAAGGGAATCGTGATCGGTGGAGTTATGATGGCTCTTCTTTTGAATGCGGTTATCATAACAATTCCTATTCAAATTCTTGCAATGGAGCATTAACATGTTACACCGCCAAATTAAAAGGGGATACCCTAACAATTACGTTTTAATTCTTTTTTGGCTCGATTTTCGTTCAATTTTTCTTTGTTCTTTTTGCTTTTGGATTTTATTAATTTCTAATGCTTCAATTCTTTTTTCTTCTTCTTTAAGCTCAAAATTTTCTCTTATTTCTTGAATATCTTGAATGTTGATTTTTTTTTGATCTGATGCTTGAATAGCAATATCTTCAGAAGTAAAAAAAGTTTTCTGTGCTTGGGAACGCATGAGCTCTCGTGCTACATTAAGATTATAATAAAACCCTGGATCTATCATTTTGTTTGCTAAAAAATGTTCTCTCTTTACTTTATCCCAACGAACAAACATAAAACCTCCATTGATTGAATCTAACTGTACACGATATACATGTGCGTAATTTGGTAGGGTTTGGTAAATTTCAATTTTATCAGGCACATAGCCTGCAACATATAGCAATTCTTGAACAAAAGCATATTGTGTTTCAACAGATGGGTCTGAATACAATCCCTCCATAATATTTTCTTGAGCCATCATAGAGTGAAAGTTTATAAAACTTAATAATATGAAAACAACTCTCATAATTATTTTTTTGAGCGCTTTGAAAATACAATTTCTTCTTTTTTTAAGAAAGCACTTAATATTAAATAAAATCCGATAACATGAAAAATGGGGATTGGATAAGTAAATATATCTTCATTAAAATAACGCTTGTTATAGGTTAAAAGAACATCTCGAACGGAAAAGATTAAAAGACCGAAAAAAAACAATCCATTTTTAATATTTGGTTGTTTAATTAATTTCATAAGAGTTAAACTACCAAAAAAAGTAAGAGTAATACCATAAACTAAACCGTGAAACTTCATGTCATCTAAACTAGAATAAACATGGTTCATAAAAATGATGAAATAAGAACCATAAAATAAAATACCTAATATGTGTTCTTTAAATGAGTACCTAAGGGGAAAAGGAAAAACGATAAATTCTATAAATAAACAAAGTTGCATAAGCCAATAAAAAAATACACCCATTTGTAAATTAAATGAAGAGGTTTCATGAAGTAAAAAATAATCACCTATGCCCAAAAACAATATAGCTAAGAGAATCGCTTTTCGTTTAAATCTTGATATAAATAATAGTACATAGCAAATAAAGGAGCAATAATAATTTCAGTACATATTTGAGCGGGCCTATTTTCTATCAACATAAAAAAACATCCAATGACGTAACACAACACAAAAGTGTAGGTATTAAATACTTCAAAAACGAAAGTTTAATGATTTAGAATTAACTGGATAGTTCCATTTCTACCTATCTCGTCTGAATAAAAACGCATTCTATTAAGGTAGTCACGATAGGATGTTTGGGTTACATTTTGAATCATAAAGCGAATATTTCCAGATAAAGTTGGGGTAATTCTCAAAGGTAACGAAATATTTAAGTTGTATACTGAATAAGCCTTTGGAGGAGTACTAAAATCGACTAATTGATCAACTACTTTACCTTCCTCGAGAGTACTTACAACCACATTAAAATCAGGAAAAAAGGATTGAGAAGCTACAAATTGATTTTCAATTTCTATACGTACCTCATTTTTTGGAAAAATGTAGGACAAAATCTGATTTGTTTGAAGAGGTGGTATTGAAATGACTGGTTGATTTTGAAATAAATCTTTGATTCGAACAAAAGAAGTTTTTACATTGAAATCAAATTGTGGAGATATGTTTAGCGTACCTTGAATATCAAATCCCCACAATAATGCTTCTGTAGCATTATATTCCCAAACAGGAAATGCTCCTCGTATGGTTTGTTGCACCTCTTTAGGGGCAATATAAATGTAATTATGAATCCTTGCTAAATAGGGTTCAAATGAAAACGAAAATGGATTTATTTCTGATGAAAATGAAACTAAAAATTTATGTGATGTCTCTTTTTCTAAAGTTAAATTTCCAAATTCAATGGTAGCTAAAGAATGATGGAGTCCATCACTAAAAAGTTCTGCTGCATTGGGGGAACGTTGAGATAAAATATATGCTGCAGTACTTTTTAACACCTGGCTAAGTTGATATGAAAATCCTGAGTGAGCGGATAAAGTGGTAAACTGGAATTTTGGTTGTGTAAGAAGTTGTGTAGATAAAAAGACCTTTTCAAAATCAGGAAACAATCGATTATATCCTCGGTTTGTCCAGTCTTTGAGAGAATAATACTTTTGAACATCCCAATAAACCTGATCCATTCGAAGCCCCCATTCAAAAGAGCCCAAGTTGTTTGGTTCGTATTTTCCGGTTAGAAAACTGCCCCATTGATACTTTAGGTAATCAGGAATTAAACGTTTCACACCAGTATCCGGATTAGAATAATTATCTTGAAAGTATCCGTTTATTCCCCACTCAAAGCTCCAATCGAAACCTAATTTTTTTTGAATGCTTCCTAAAATACTATGCGTTTGAAGTTGTAAATCTAAGGCGGGAAGATCAGCCCGACCACCGCGCCGAATATCAAATTCTTTACGTTGATTTCGCTGGTAATTATAGTCGATTTTCCATTTATTTTGCTCTGAAAACCGGTTGTATATTTTGGCCTGAATTGAGTGGTGAACACCTTGTTGTTTTGGGGCATCAATTGCATAAGAAAATGGCCCTTCAACTAAAGGAGTATTTGATTGAAGCGCTCGCAATAGATCTTGAATATTTCCTATATGGGCAGCGCGAAGTATCCCCGTTTCATTTTGAAATCGAGAATAAATAAATTCCCAGCCTTTAACCACCTTGGTTCGGCCAATTTTAAAATTAAAATTCCCTTCTTTTAATCCTGTGTTAGTAAGCATATAATTAGGAGAAATAAAATCTCCAAACCGTTTTGCAGTTAGTTGTCCACTGAAAAAAAATCCTGTACCACGAGTCAATATCCATTGAGAAGATAGTGCACCACCACGACCGTTACTTGACCCAGTCAATCTAGTTTTACCGTAAAGACTATCTCGAGGCAATGGATTAAACGGATTTAAAATGATTACTCCACCTGCGGTATCTCCACCATATTTAAGTGCTGATGCTCCTTTGACTAGCTGAACACTTTCAAATGCATTTAGATCAACCGTGGGGGCATGATCGGCACCCCACTCCTGATCTTGTAGTCGAATTCCTTCGGCTACAATACCTACGCGGCTCCCATACATACCATGAATCATAGGTTTGGCTATAGCGTTCCCAGTTTTCAAGCTAGTAACTCCAGGAATTGACCCTAGGGCATTTGCTAAACTTTGACTGCTATATTGATCAATTTGAGTTGTAGTTAATCGTGCTTCAGCAACACTTTTATTAACGTTTCCCTTTTGTTTTTCAGACAATACAATCTCCTCAAGAGTATTAATATGATGCTCTAATTCGAAATCTACACTTTGATTTGTGTTAAGTTGAATTCTTCGTTCTATGGTTTGACACTCAGAATGAGTAATAATTAACCGAAATTCTTCCGAACACACATTTTTGAACTGATAAATGCCATCTTCATTAGTTTGTGCAAATTGGCCTGTAGATTCAATTCGGAGAATAGCCCCATATATTGGTGTTCCATCATGCAAATCAATCACTCTTCCTTGCAAATGATTAGTGCAATCTTGAGCAGTTAGGAAAACACTCCAGAAGGAAATTAAAAATATAATTATATGCTTTTTATAACACACTTATTTTCTACTATTCAATACGAATATCAAATGAAACTTGTACGTCTGTTGCGCCGCCAAAACCAGCTCTATTGGTACTTGTTTTAGTTGTGGGATCATGAATCAAGAATACCTGTACTGTGCCTTGACCTTTTGCGCCAGTATTCCAACTGGAAACCACATATAAGGGATTGTTTTGTGAATCTAGAACATCTGTTGTAGCAGTTTTTAAAACAACATTAACACCTGAAAATTCATAAAAAAATTGATGCTCATCAGCCTCTAATTTAACTTCATCGGTAATGTTTTCTATATCTAAAGGATCACTCTCATCCCAAATAGAGATCGTTACTTCATATTCAGTTTCTGGGGTCAATTGAATTGAATTTGTATTAGAGTTATCCATTTTCCATTCTACAACTTGAAGGCTGTTGTTGGGGCCTTTTATAGCAAGTCGAACGGTGGTAATAAGTTCCTGTTCATCTACCAATTCAGGCGCTTCTTTAGTGCATGAAATGGAGATAGCGAATATTGTAAAAGCAAATGCTTTTAGAAGATTTTGATAAAATTTCATTAAAAAATGATTTAAGTGTTTTTGTTTTACTTTGATGGAGAATCAATTATTGACTCTATGATTATATTTAGAAAACAAAAACAGGGGGCGCTCGAGAACTTTTTCCCTTTTGATAAAAGGAAAATAAATGAACTGAATAAAGAGTTGGTATTGTAGAAATAGAAGAGGGTTCAAGAGTAAACTCAACAACCTCTATATTTTGAGCAAGGGGTTGGAAAAAATAATCTAGGGCTTCATTATGTTGATTCAAAGCATGCAAGTGCACTCTATCAATTTTGCAATCTTCTGTAGCTGAATGATAAGTAATTGCATGTATTAATTTTATTGCTATAGGTAACAGCAATAATATTGTTAATAGACTACTCAGTAGTTTATAATAATGAAAACAAAAAGATTTTTTTAAGAACAACGCTACAGTTTTCTGATTTTAATATTTCTAAATGAAATAATTCCCGGGTGATCTTGTAAACTCAAATGACCTTCTTTATACTTTCCAAAGCCTTCCATGGTTGCAAACTTACTATTGGCTACCATACTGTCCCAGTCAGGACCATGGAGTGGAAAACGATTAATTTCCATACCGTTATGCACAACGGTTCCTAAGTTTGTTTCATGATTAATTGTAATGTGATAACTGTTCCATTCCCCTGCAGGCTTTGCCATTAAGTGATCAGGAGCTACCATATCATAAAGCGCACCTGCTGTATGCACTTGATGCTCGGGGTCATCTCCATAAACTTGAGTATCAATTATTTGAATTTCAGGTCCAGTAACAAAAGGGTGTTCATAAACCAAATCTTCGCTTACCCCCCACATAAAACCACTATTTGATTCTGGCGAAAGTTTCCATTCAAATTGAATTTCAAAACTGCCGTAGGTGTCATTTGTCAATAAACTTTTATTCCCATCTCCAGTTGCTTCAGATGAATTGTAGGTAAATACGCCATCATTAACCGTCCAACCTGTTTTGTTTCCGTCTTCATTTTGATAAATGTGCCATCCGTCAAAACTGTCCTTTGGGCTGAGGTCCATCCAAGCCTGCTCTTCTGCTTTCATTGATGAATCTTCTGAAGTTGATTTTTTAGAAGACGTTGCATTTTGACATTGATAAAATAAAATAAAGCTTAATACTGAGTAAAATGTGGTGCGGATCATGGTATAAAATTTTATTAAAATTAAGAAAGAAAAATGAAAACCAACCTCCTAAAGAGAAAATCTCATTTCAGGAACCTGATCTGGGACAATTAAAGTGCCGGCTGTTGCGTTTTGAATGGTTTCAATTGTTTCCCCTGGTGCTCTTTCTACAAGAAGAAAACCCTCTTTTACAATATCAAAAACTGCTAACTCTGTAACTATGCGTTTTACACAGGCTACACCTGTTAAGGGCAAACTACAGTGAGATACTAATTTTGATTCGCCACTTCGATTTACTTGCATCATGGCTACAATGATATTTTTAGCAGAGGCTACAAGATCCATTGCACCTCCCATTCCCTTAACTAGTTTGCCGGGAATTTTCCAATTGGCAATATCTCCTTTTTCAGACACTTCCATTGCTCCCAAAACAGTTAAATCGATATGCTGCCCGCGAATCATTCCAAAACTTGTAGCAGAATCAAAAAAACTCGCGCCAGGTAGTGCCGTAATGGTTTGCTTACCTGCATTGATCAAATCGGGATCTTCTTGACCAACAAAAGGAAAGGGACCCATACCTAAAATGCCATTTTCACTTTGAAATTCAACTTCTAAATCCTCAGGTACATAATTTGATACTAGAGTTGGAATCCCAATTCCCAAATTCACATAGTATCCGGATTTTAATTCTTGGGCAATTCGTTTCGCAATTTGATTTTTATCTAGCGCCATTTTATTTTGATTGAACTGTTCGTTGCTCAATTCGTTTTTCAAATTGAATTCCTTTGAAAATTCTATTTACAAAAATTCCTGGAATATGAATTTCATTTGGGTTTAGGGCTCCTACTGGAAGCAACTCTTCAACTTCAGCAACAGTAATTTGTGCCGCACCACACATCAACGGATTAAAGTTTCTTGATGTTCCTCTAAAGATTAGATTTCCTGCTTCATCACCTTTCCACGCTTTAACTAAGGCAAAATCCGCTTTGTAGGCTGTTTCTAAAACATAATGCTTGCCGTCAAATTCTCTAGTTTCTTTTCCTTCGGCTACTTCGGTACCGTACCCAGCAGGTGTATAAAATGCTGGTATTCCCATTTGTGCAGCTCTGCATTTTTCAGCAAGTGTCCCTTGTGGGGTTAAGGTTACCTTTAGTTCTCCTGAAATCATTTGCTGTTCAAACAATGCATTTTCACCGACATATGAGGCAATCATGGTATTAATTTGTTTTTTTTGAAGTAATAACCCAAGTCCAAAGTCATCAATTCCAGCATTATTAGAAATGCAGGTGAGGTTTTTAACTCCTAAACGTACTAATTCAGCTATAGCATTTTCAGGAATTCCACTTAATCCAAAACCTCCTACCATAACAGTCATTCCGTTCTGTATACCTTGAAGGGCAACAGTAACATCACGAACTGTTTTAGTAATCATTTCAGGCTTTTTTTAGAGCTTTTAGTTTTTCAATAAGTCTAGGTACAACTTCAAAAGCATCCCCTACAATACCGTAGTCAGCTGCCTTGAAAAAGGGTGCTTCTGGATCATTATTTATAACCACTTTTACTTTTGAAGCATTAATTCCTGCTAAATGCTGTATTGCACCAGAAATGCCGATGGCAATGTATAAATTTGAGGCCACAGGTTTTCCTGTCTGGCCAACATGTTCACTATGTGGTCGCCAACCCAAATCAGAAACCGGCTTTGAACATGCGGTAGCAGCACCTAATGTTGATGCTAAATCTTCAATTAAATGCCAATGTTCGGGTCCCTTTAAACCTCTTCCTCCTGAAACTACAATATCAGCGTCGGCTATAGAAATCGATTCTTGAGCGTGTTCCACTTTAGTGACCTCTAGTTTAGACTTCGTTGAAGCATAAGGATAGGTTTTTACTTCCCCCCTTCCTGGTTGCGGATGAATTCCAAAGGCATTTGAAGAAAGGGACAATACCGTGCAGGAAGACATACTTTCTGAAATTGCAAAGCCTTTATTTGTAAAACAGCTTTGCTTTACAGTCAATGGATTGTAAGTTGTAGGAAGGGCTACTGCGTTTGATAAATATGTAGCTCCCGTTTTTACAGCTAGTGAAGGACCCAAATACCGCCCCTCTGAACTTGAACTTACGACTACGATAGTGGCCTTTTCTAAAGCACATATTTCGGATAGCGTTGCGCTATATCTTTCCAAATTAAAATTGGAATCCGTAGCGGTATCGACAGTATAAATCACATCGGCACCGTGGTCTGTAAGTTCTTGGGTGTCAGAATCAGAAAAAATAACCGCTATTAGAGAAGCAGAAGTTGCTTCTGCTATTGATCGTCCATAGGATAATAGCTCTAAGCCAGTTTTACTAGCTTTTCCGTTTTGGGTTTCAATAAAAATAACAACTGCCATAATTACAGAACTTTTGCTTGATTTTGTAATGCATTTAGTAGTCCATCTACATCAGAAGGATCAAACAGTGTAACTGGACCTCGAGGTTTAGGCTTTTCATAAAACTCTATTTGACTTTTAGCTTCTATTGTAAGTGGGGCTTCAACTAATAATGGTTTTTGACGTGCTTGCATTATGCCTCTCATGTTTGGAATAATAAGATCTTTTTCTTCTACCAGACCCTTTTGAGCACCAATTACTACAGGTAAATTTGCTTTCGAATGTTCATTACCTCCATCAATTTCCCTTTGCATTAAAGCTTGATCACCATTGATTTCTAAACCTACACATTGAGTCACATAAGGAAGTTGCATAAGTGTTGCAAGCATACCTCCCACCATACCTCCATTATAATCTATAGATTCGCGTCCGGTTATTATAAGATCAAAAGGTTGCTTTATACAAATGGCTTCGAGCTGTTTGGCTACAAAATAACCATCATTTGGATGGGCATCAATTCGAACTGCAGCATCTGCACCAATTGCCAAGCACTTACGAAGAATTTGCTCACAACTTACTTCGCCTACAGTCACAACAGTAACATGAGCCCCATGGCTTTGTTGTAGACGAATTGCCCGTGTTAAACCAAATTCATCATTCGGATTAATTATGTATTGCACCCCTTGAGTATCAAATTCTTTTTGGTCAGCTGTAAAATTAATTTTGGTGGTGGTATCGGGCACACAACTAATGCAAACAAGTATCTTCATATTTGGGTATTTTTTACGAAACTAATAAAAAAAATGACACTGTGTCATTTTTTTTATTTTAATCTGATTCTACCTCTTTAACTGACTTTACTAAACGAAATCCAGTGTGCTGTAAGCCTGTATCAGGGGAAGATTTCATACGTGCTGCAACCCGGTATCCTGAACAATATGCTTCGTTACATAAAAATGAACCTCCACGCATTACCTTTTGCTGCGTGTAAGGCTGGTAGGGGTCATAAGCCCGCTCTGGTCCTTTAGGGTTTACAACTTTTTGATTGGATAGTAATTGGTAATAATTATAATCATACCAATCCGAACACCATTCCCATACATTTCCTGCCATATCATAAAGACCAAAAGCATTGGGTTCAAAAGCTGCAACGGGAGCTGTGAAAAAAAACTGATCTCGTAAATCATTTTGATAGGGAAAAGCCCCTTCCCAAGCATTGGCTTTAGGTTTTCCTTCTGTCACGGGTTCTTCTCCCCAGGGATATTTTTGAGCTGAACCACCACTTGCTGCCCACTCCCACTCTGCTTCTGTAGGTAGTCTTTTGCCAGCCCAAAGTGCATAAGCTTGAGCGTCATACCATGAAATGTGAATCGCCGGATGGTTCTCTTTTCCTTCTAATGTACTCTCAGGGCCTAACGGATGTTTCCAACTTGCTTTCGGCTGCCATTTCCACCACTGATCGTATTGATTTAAATTGATTGGACCCTCAGTGGGAACAAATACGAGTGATGCTGCTTGCAATAAAGAGTCATGGGGTTTGGGTGTGTCTGGGGGGAGTTCTTTTTTTAACTCTTCCCAATCTGGCGGCCGCTCAGCTGTGGTAACATAGCCTGTTGCCTCAACAAAGGCGTTAAATTGTGCATTGGTTACTTCAGTTTGATCCATCCAAAATGCATCAACATGAACTAAATGCTTAGGAGATTCATCTGGTCTGGCTTGAGAATCGTCGCTCCCCATATAAAAATCACCTGCAGGTATTAATACCATACCCTCTTTTAGCTCTACTTCATGAGGTTTATTGCTGGTACATCCCTTAAAAAGAAAAACTAAAACAATAAATCCCTTACGTAAATTGATAGTGCTTATTAGTTTACTAAATGAACTGATTAAGAATGTTTTCATAACGTTCTTGCTTTCCGCTAATTCGTTTTGGAGCATGTGTATTTAATGCGATTTTGGAGAGCTCTTCTAAGGTAAGTTTTCCCTCCTCAAATGCTTTTCCTTGACCCTGATCAAAAGAGGCATAACGTTCTTTCTTAAGTGCAGGTAAAGCAGACTCGGTTAAGATTTTTTCAGCAGCTAACAGTCCACGTGCGAAGGTATCAGCACCTCCAATATGAGCGTGAAAAATATCTTCCATATCAATAGAATTTCTGCGAATTTTAGCATCAAAATTGATTCCACCTCCTTGTAATCCTCCTGCTTGAAGCAACACTAACATTGCTTCTGTAGCCTCATAAATATTATTTGGGAACTGATCTGTATCCCATCCGTTTTGATAATCTCCCCGATTGGCATCTATACTTCCTAACATCCCAGCATTTGCAGCTACTGCTAGCTCGTGTTCAAAAGTGTGTTGTGCAAGGGTAGCATGATTCACTTCTATATTTAATTTAAAATCACGATGCAATCCATAATGTTCCAAAAATCCAATAGCTGTAGCGGCATCAAAATCGTATTGGTGCTTCATTGGCTCCATAGGTTTGGGTTCTATAAAAAAAGTGCCTTTAAAGCCTTGGGCACGTGCATAATCTTTTGCAAGGGTTAACATTTGGGCCATGTGGTCTAACTCTCGACCCATATCTGTGTTAAGTAAAGACATATATCCTTCTCTTCCACCCCAGAAAACATAATTTTCTCCACCTAATGCCATGGTAAGGTCAAGTGCCATTTTAATTTGAGCTCCTGCTCGAGCAACAACACTAAAATCAGGATTGGTGGCTGCCCCATTCATATATACAGGGTTTGAAAAACAATTGGCTGTTCCCCAAAGTAGTTTAACTCCAGTTGCTTTTTTCTTTTCGGCTACATAAGCACCAATGGTATGCAGTCTTTTTTCCATTTCAGCTAGTGAGGGGGCTTCATCTACTAAATCTACATCGTGAAAACAGAAATAATCAAATCCCATCTTTGTAATGAATTCAAATGCTGCATCAGCCTTGTCTTTAGCTCTTTGAATAGGATCTGACGACTGGTCCCAAGGAAATAATTGTGTTCCTGGCCCAAACGGATCACCTCCTTGACCACAGAAACTATGCCAATAGGCCACTGCAAATTTAAAATGCTCACGCATGGTTTTACCCATCACCTTTTGTTCAGGATTATAATATTTAAAGGCTAAAGGGTTATCTGATTCTTTTCCTTCAAAAGTAATGGGACCAATTCCTTTATAAAATTCTTTGTCTCCGGTTAATACCATAATTAGTGTTTTAAAGTTGTCAAATTAGTTTCAAGTGTTTTCTTCCAATTATTGTAGGCTGCTATGTAGGGTTCATTTGAGGGCATTGGCTGAATTTCAGCTACCTTATCATGGGAAGCTAATTGAGCACTAAAAAGTTCACTATTTTTGTTTTCAATTCCTGCTGCACGTGCGGCACCTATGGCTCCAGTTGTATCAAAAATT
>JALRBW010000049.1 GCA_023257625.1 Flavobacteriaceae bacterium
ACTGGACCGGGTTAATAACGGAAATGGATAAAATAGGTATTCCTGTGGACGGGAAAGGCGAGGGATTTTATACCCATGAAGATTGGGGGAAACCTGATCAGCCTAATTTATGGGGGTCTAATAATTATTCCCAAACCATAGATTTCCTTTTTGCAGAAAAAGATAGTGTTTGGGGAGCTGACGATGATACTGATATTGAGTATATATATCAAGAGCTTTTTTATCAAAGCCCAACACTTGATATTACTGGGGAGCAAATTCGCGAAGCCTGGTTAGCTCATATAAACAAAGAAGAAGAAAATTATTTATGGGTTTCTAATCAACGTGCTTTTGATTTAATGCAAGAAGGGGTGGTTCCTCCACAAACAAGTGATCCTTCTCTAAACCCTTATTTTGAAATGATTGATGCCCAATTAACAACAGAAATTTTCGGATTTTATGCTCCATCACAACCTCAAGTTGCTCTTACTCTTGGCCATTTGGCAGTTCGAACTACTGCCCAACAAAATGCTGCACTCATCGCTGAATTTAACATTATTGCCTACAGCCTAGCGGCTCAACCTACAGCCCACAATACAGTTAAGGAAAAAACCCAATGGATCGCCCATGAGGCCCGTAAGCATCTTCCCGATTCAACATATCCAGCAAAAATGTTTGACTTTGTTCAAAAACATTACCAATTGGGTTTGCCTTGGGAAACCGCCCGTGATGCCCTACATGAAAAATTTCAAATACGTCAAGAAGAAGGTTATGATTGGCCCACTAGAGACGAAAGTTGCCACGGTTGTTTTGCCGCAGGGATCAATTTTGGCGCGAGTATTGTCAGTTTGCTATACGGAGAAGGAGACCTTAAAGAAACCATTAAAATAGGGGTTTTGGCAGGATGGGATTCTGATAATCCTACTGCTACATGGGGGGGAATGCTTGGGTTTATGTTGGGAAAAAAAGGAGTCGAGGCCGCCTTCGGAAAAGAATTGTCCTCTACCTTCAATATTCATCGTACGCGAAAAGGATTTTCAAACAATGGGATAGATAACTTCGAAAATATGGCCCAAAAAGGAGTGGCCATTGTGGACCGTGTAGTTGTTGAAAAAATGAAGGGTTGGGTTGAAGGGCCACATTGGATTATACCAATCGCAAACGAAAACGAATTGACTAGCCAATAATTTGGTTTACTAATCGTTTAAAAGAAAATACCGTTTATTATGAACGTTTTTCTTAGGAATATTTTCTTTTTTATATTCTTTATTTTCATAGTTAAAAGTAACGCACAAGGTGGAGATTTGTTGATTCAACAATACCGCAGAGGACCTGATCTAAATGCAAATTATCCTAAGTTAAGTGTATTTTTAGGCCCCCAGTCTAGTCGTATCAATACAGACTTAGGAACCACATCACCCACCCTGACATTTGGTGGTGAATTGAATGTTGAATTTCGGGTTTCCAAATCAGTGGGATTGATTTCTGGCCTAGGATATTCACCTGTTGCTTATAAGTATCTGTCCGATGAGACCTCATCAAAAGACCAATTGATTTACTTAACACTACCCTTAATGATTCGATTGAAACCAACTGAAAGGGTGAGTATAAACATGGGAGGAATTTATTCAATTTACCAATCGGGAACACAAACTTTAGATTTTAATAGCAAACCTGAAAAGATTTCGTTTGAAAAAGGAATTTTTAAAAACAGTGTAGGAGGAATTGTACAAATGGGTTACCACTTTTTAGATCGATTTTATGGTTATGTTAATTACCGCTGGGTTAAAAGGTTCAGTCCTGCAACCCAGTCACAAACCAATAATTTAGCTGGTTTCCAGACGGGTCTATCGATTGTCCTTTGGGAAAGTAAAAAATGAATTTATTTTTTGAGCATTATCTCAACCACTCCATTGCGTCCTTTTTCCCCGTATTGTTTTACTGCCTGTTCTCCTTTTAAAACATTGACTGATTCTATTGTGTTTGGATCTATAGAATTCATAAAGTCAATTTCTTCGTTTATTTTACCTTCAATAATAAGTAAGGGTCTATTGTGAATAGAGTCTTGAGGGGTTTTACTTATGCCTTCAAAAAAGAATCCTTTAGGTTGTTCCTCTTTTCCAATAAAAAAAATTTCTCTAGGTTCATTTTCCTTTAGTACCAATACTTTACCCGAACCTATATACCTTTTTTGTTCGCCTACTTTTTCTGCATTATCATAATTTGGTTTTGAACTATCATAAATTTTAACCACCAAGCAGGAAGTGAAAAGTAGTCCGGTAGTAAGTAGAATTAAAATGGATTTCATTTTTTATGGTAAGATACGAATTATGGATAAGTTCAAGTAAGGGTGTCTCGGGTAGCGTTGAGAGGTTACATAATTAGAGCTAGAGTGAAATAAAAATTGTCCTTTCCATGGCTTTTTAAAAAACAATATTCCTACTTGAAATTCTTGACGAAGTGGATTGGCTTCAATATCAATTGGTAGATTGATAGATTTAAACTTTGTGGAAAGACTATAATCATTGATATTATAAATAATCCTTGTTCCCAAAAATAATGATGATCCATCCGACAAAGCTTCTAATCGCTCACCAAAAAAAGGGAGTCCTGGTAATGATCCCAATTGAATTCCTGCTCGAGTACTCAAAAAGGTTTTGTATGTCCCCACTTGGATTTGATGTTCTTGAACCCATTTCAAGGGGCCTTCAATTTCTTTGCCCCATTTTAAATTCACTCTAGAATTGAGGTGAAAAGCTTGAGGTATTGCCCAAGACCAGGTCAACGGATCTAAATTTAACACATTGATATGATAGGTGTTTTGCATCCATTTTGCAAAAGTCTCTTTAGCACCTGTTGTCCCCAATTGTACTGCCCACCCATATCCAAAATCAGGTTTTCTAAAGGTCTCCTCAAATCGTTCAATAAATAACCAACCATTATAAGGAAAGTCAATTTTTTTAGGGTCAGAAGTATAGCGTAATGAGGGAGTATTAATTTCTTGCCCTAATATCCAATGTCTAGATTTAAAATTCAAAGAGTTACTCTCTTTGTTTTTTGAAACTTTACCGCCATATTTTAAAAAAATACCACTACTATAATATCGATCAATTCCAAAATAAAGATCGTTATCCAGGCTGATACCCACATAGTGTTGCGCTTGGTTATATGATGAGCAAATTATATGTAATAATATAAATAGCCCACGATATGAATAGTTGAAAATCAATCTTTATTTTTCAAGACTAATAGAGGTACTGTACAATAAAAATCTTTTTTATAGATTAAATCTGGCTCCCACAATTTCTCAAAAAATCCACGCTCTCTTTTAAAAACCACTAACATATCTGGCTGGTTTGCCTGAAAATGTTCCAAGACACCTTGATAGACTGTTGCGTTTTCTGAATATAAAAGTTGCTCTGCACGTTTTAAAACTTCATCACTTATTTGGTGGTTTCGGTTTGCAAAGCCTGGAACCTTAACTAAAAGTAAGCGCAAAATCGATTTAAATTGATCTTGAATATCAACTAATGGATCTAATATACTAGACGATTTGATTTCTCCAGTTTTAAATGCCATAAGCATCTTTTTAGGTGGAATAAATGATTTTTCTAAAGGGGCAATTAGAACGGGTACTGTAGTTCGCTTAATCACACTGCCTGCAATTCTTCCTAAAAAAACTTCATCATTAATTTCATTATTTAGTGGTGCTGAAATAATTAAATCAAGACCTATAGTAGAATTGAGTTTTTTAATTGTTCCCACAAGGTCTCTTTCACTACTTACAATTTTTACATTATCAGATTTAGGCGCAATTTCCTTTACCATTTTTTTTATTCGAGCATGGTTTTCTTTTTCTAATTTGGCATTTACATTAGAAAGTGTAGCTAAACTAGAGTGTTGTGGATATGCATCTATTACATATACCGTGCTTTTAAAAATCTTAGCAAAGTCAAGGGCATAAGCCAAAGTTGATGGGGCAAAACGCGAAACACCAATGGGAACTAGAATATGTTGCATTCTAAAGGTTTTTACAAAAGTACTAAGTATCGGTTTTTTATTTTATAACTTTAAAGGAAAATTCATGAAATATCTATGGATTCTATGCCTGTTGTATTTGTCTTGTTCAGATAACAAGAAAGAATACGAAGGGATTCCATCTGAATTTAAAAACATTAGTTATATTACTACAACTAATGAAAACACCAATGGTGGATTCCAATTTGCTTATTTAAGCTCTGGTTTGCTTCAAGATGGTGTTGCTTATTGTTTTTGTTTGCCAGAATGTTCAAGATCTAGTAAAACCGTTTTTTCATTACATTACAATGATGGTACAAACTTTTTGAGATACAAAGAAAGCCCTGATAATGATTTTACATATTACGACACATCAGATTGGTGTATCAAATATGATTAATTGAATAAAATCTGTCTCATTAATTTTATTTGACATAAAAAATGATTCGGCTGGCCACAAATAATGACATCAAAAGAATCCTTGATATAACTAGGGCTTGTACGTTGGCCATGGATGTTGAAGGTGTTTTTCAGTGGAATTCTCATTATCCTTCAGAGGAAGTATTTTTAAAAGATGTTTCCATAGGAGCCTTATATGTTTTTCAAATCAAAAACGATATTTGTGGATGTATTATGTTTTCTGATGAAAAAGACGTCCCTTATGATTCGGTAAAGTGGCTCACTCCTGACAATCATAACCTTTACATACACCGATTGGCAGTACATCCTAACTTTCAAAAACAAGGAATTGCAAGAAGTTTAATGGATTTTGCCGAAGCCTTTGCTATAAAACACCAATATTATTCCGTTCGACTAGATACCTTTAGTCAAAATCCTAGAAATATTCGCTTTTACGAAGCCCGAAATTACAAACAAGTGGGTGATGTTTATTTCCCAAAACAAAGCACATTCCCTTTTCACTGTTATGAAAAAGTTTTCGATCCTCAATAGTTTACGTACTTTTATCACGTGATAGATGCATTTGTAACTCATAGTATTAGGGATGGCATTGGAACCCTTATTTTTGGACACCCCGCAGGGAACTCATTGCCTAGTTCGTTATTAAATCAAATAAACGAAGGGCTGCAAGCATTACAACAAGATGATGCTGTACGGGTTATTGTAATTGAAAGTGAGGGCAAAAAAGCATTTTGTGGAGGAGCCTCATTGGCTGAATTGAAAACACTTAAAACTCTAGAAGATGCTACTTCTTTTTTTATGGGTTTTGCCACTGTAATCAATACCCTCAGACAAATAGACAAGTTTGTAGTTATTCGGGTTCAAGGGAAAGCTGTTGGTGGAGCCATAGGTCTAATTGCAGCGGCTGATTATGCCATTGCCAATGAAGAGGCTTCCATTAAGCTTTCTGAGCTATCAATTGGAATCGGTCCTTATGTTATTGAGCCGGCAGTTAGTCGAAAAATAGGAAAAACTGCTTTTGGACAATTGTCTTTAGCGGCACATGATTGGAAATCTGCCCATTGGGCATATCAAAAAGGTTTGTATGCTGAAGTTTACCCTTCTACACTAGCGCTTGATAATGCTGTTCAATCCTTTGCACAGCGACTTTCTCAGTATGCCCCTGATGCAATGAAACAGTTGAAAAAATTACATTGGAAGGACACAAACCATTGGGATACTCTTCTTCCAGAAAATGCTAAAATCACAGGACAACTTGCAATTTCACAATTTACTAAAACGGTTCTTAATACATTGTAATAGCGATGAGTACAAAAATTAGAATCACCAAAGAATTCAAATTTGAAACTGGACACGCCCTCTATGGATATGACGGATTATGTAAAAATGTTCATGGTCATAGTTATAAGTTAGCCGTTACTTTAATTGGAATCCCAATAGCTGATCAAAATCATGTAAAATTTGGTATGGTAATGGACTTCAGCGATTTAAAAAAAATTGTAACTGAAAATATAGTTTTTCCTTTTGATCATGCTACAGTTCTAAATGTAAATTCCCCTCATAAAGAACTAGCAGATAGTATGGAAAAAAGAGGGCATAAAATAGTACGTGTCGACTACCAGCCAACAAGTGAAATGATGATTATTGATTTTGCTGAAAGGATACAAGCAAAACTTCCACCGCATCTTAAATTGGAACGTCTTATTCTTCGTGAAACCGAGACTTCTTTTGCAGAATGGTTTGCAAGCGATCAAAAATAGGCTTAAAACCCTAAAGCATCTAAATCTGCTTTCATTTTAGGTTTATCATTTTCATCTGGATCTGATACATCGTTACAATCAACTGAAATACTAAGATTTTCAGGTGCAATAAAGTCTTCTTTAGATATTGCTAATTCAGGTTTAGCATATACCCCCTTCATGTAAAGAGCCCATATAGGAAGAGCCATAGTTGCCCCTTGACCAAATGCAATATCTTTAAAGTGTATAGAGCGGTCTTCACCACCTACCCATACACCAGTTGCTAAGTTGGGAACCATTCCCATAAACCATCCATCACTTTGGTTTTGTGTCGTTCCTGTTTTTCCAGCGATTGGGTTTTCAAAAACATATGGATATCCTGTAACGACTTTTTCGTAGATATAGTTAGTTTTTTCTAAACCTGAATGGCGTAATCGTGCCCCTGATCCGTGTTGGGTTACCCCTTGCATTAAATTCACGGTTACATATGCCGCTTCTTCACCCAAAACGTCTCTAGTCTCAGGCATAACTTCATATAAGGCGCGGCCATTTTTATCTTCTATACGTGTAATCATGACAGGCTTAACATATATACCCTGATTAACAAAAGTGCTATAAGCTCCTACCATTTCGAATAAACTTATGTCTGGAGTGCCTAATGCTATTGAGGGGACGGGTGGTAATTCAGAGGTTATTCCCATTTTTCGAGCTAAATTTATAACCGGTCTTGGGCCCACCATATCCATTAAACGAGCACTTATTGTATTCACGGAATTAGCTAAAGCGTTTTTAAGTGTCCTCGTTCTGCCATAGGTATCTCCTGAATTTTTTGGGCACCATGCTTCCATATTCCCGTGTTTTAAAGGCTCAATACAAAATAATGCATCAGGCAACAAATCACAAGGAGAGAGCTTTAATTGATCAATTGCAGTTGCATATAAAATAGGCTTAAAGGTAGAGCCAATTTGTCTACGCCCTTGTTTTACTTGATCGTATTGAAAATGTTTATAATTATACCCTCCTACCCAGGCTTTAACATGACCAGACTGGGGTTCCATAGAAAACAAAGAGGCGCGTAAAAAATATTTATAGTAGCGAATCGAATCCATAGGTGTCATTAGAGTGTCGCGCTCACCTTTCCAACTAAAAACTTTCATGGGTACCTTTTCATAAAATGATGCCAATATCTTCTTTTCATCAATACCCGCTAATTTCATTTTTCGCCAACGCTCTGTTCGGTAAGCTGTCCGTGTCATTAAAGTGTCTATTTCACCATCTCTCAAATCAAAAAAGGGAGCTGTTGGATTTACTCTTCTACTATTTTGTCTGAAAAATTCACGTTGTAAATTTTTCATATGGTTACTAACGGCATCTTCAGCTAGGGCTTGCATTCGGGAATCTATTGTGGTAAAAATTCGAAGCCCATCGCGGTATAGATTATGGTTTGTACCGTCTGGTTTAGGATTTGACTCAATCCATTCATCCATAAATTCTTTTAGATAGGCTCTAAAATAGGTGGCTAATCCTTCTCTATGAGACTCTGGGGTATAGGTTATGGTTAATGGGAGTTGTGAAAGTGAGTCTAATACTTCTTTTGAAATTAGAGCATTGCGATACATTTGTTGAAAAACAATGTTGCGCCTCTCTTGAACTCGATCAGGCCGTCTTATTGGATTATAAAGAGAAGAGTTTTTTAGCATTCCTACAAGAGTTGCTGATTCTTCTATGCTGAGGGTTTCAGGTGTTTTTGCAAAAAATATTTTTGCGGCAGATCGCACTCCATCTGCTTGATAACCAAAGTCATATTTATTTAGATACATTGCCAAAATTTCTTTTTTGGTATAACGGCGCTCTAATTGAACTGCTATCACCCATTCTTGTGCTTTTTGGAGTATTGCTTTAATTACGTTTCTAGATCGAACACCTACAAAAATTTGCCGTGCGAGCTGTTGTGTAATTGTACTAGCCCCACCTCGTTTACCTAAATAAACTACCGCACGAAGTGTTCCTTTCCAATCGATTCCTGAATGATCATAAAAACGTTCATCTTCAGTGGCTATTAAGGCTGTAACCATACTTTCTGGTAATTCTTCAAAGGTGATGGGAGTTCGATTGTCATCAAAGTAATATTTACCCAAAATTTCACCATCTGAAGAAATGATTTGTGAAGCCAAGTTTGTGTTTGGGTTTTCTAATTCTTGAAGATCTGGCATTGGGCCAAACAACTCTAAAGCAGCTCCTCCAAAAAGAAGTACAATTCCCACAATTCCTGAAATAAATAAAATCCAGAGCCCCCGTATCAGAGATTGAAAAGATGGTTTTTTAGTTTGTTTTTTTGCCATTTTACCTAAATTCTTCAATAGAAATTCCTACTGAAAGTATTCCCTTTAATGACGTAACGCCATTTGGATCGCCATTATTTCGCATTGCTTGAGCAATAGAGAGCTTTATGGGATTATCTTGAGGTAAAATCACCTCCTTTTTCCACCACAATTTACTTTCTTTTACTTCAGTAAAACCCTTACCAAGCCACTCCCCATTGGGGGAAGCCATAGCATATTCTAAAGTGTCTTTTGATATTACTAATTCGCCAGAGTGAATTTCAGCTATTAAAAAAATATTTGCGTAAGGGTAATTATTATCGTTTTGTAATCGAATAAAAATATTTTGAGGAGATCCGGTAATAACATCTTTTGGAAGAATAAAATCAATAGGTTTTGTTCCTAATCCTTGAGCAGCCATAATTGAATATTCAGTATATCCACTTCTTTTACAAGCTGTTAGACTTAGAACAATAGCAAAAAAGAGCGTTTTAATCTTTAGACTTTTCATGACGCTTTTTTCTATTATTTCGATTTTTACCTCTTTTAAAAAATTTCTTTTTTGGAACATCAAATCGGTTTAGACTGTCTTGACCAACGCTACTTTCAAAAAGTTTGACGTCATTTTGTGGAAGTTCTTCTGCGTATTCTTCTAAACTTGTTACAGTTTCTTTTTCTTTATTTTTTTTTATAATAGATAGGACTGCCTCCAAGGGAAGTTTGTGCCAAGTAATCCACTCATCCTTATAACTGTACCATAACTCTTGTTTGAAAATATCCATTTTTTGAAATACAGCGATTCCTTTCTCTGTAATTAATTTTATTTCAGGACGAGGAAAAGCCTTTATTGCTTTTCGATAGGCGTCTAGTTCATAATTTAGACAACATTTCAATCGACCACATTGCCCTGAGAGTTTTTGGGGATTTAGTGATAACTGTTGGTAACGGGCAGCCCCAGAAGAGACCGACCTAAAGTCAGTAAGCCAAGTTGAACAACAAAGCTCTCTGCCGCATGATCCAATACCCCCCAAACGTGAGGCCTCTTGACGAAGCCCAATTTGTTTCATTTCTATTCGAATTGAAAAAGCTTGTGCCATATCTTTTATCAATTGACGAAAATCTACTCTGTCGTCGGCTGTATAGTAAAAAGTTGCTTTTTTACCATCTCCCTGAAACTCAACATCTGATATTTTCATTTCAAGTTTCAATGCTATAGCCAGTTCACGAGCTCGTTTTTGAACCTCTGCTTCTTTTTCTCGTAATTGTTGCCATAGGATTATGTCTTCTGAATTAGCTAACCTCAATATATGGCCTATCTCTTCACTGTCTTCTGCAACTTTTTTACGCTTCATTTGCACACCAACTAATGATCCTGCTAGGGTTACCGTCCCAACATCGTACCCATGAGAGGTTTCTGTTATAACAACTTGCCCTGCGTGTGGTTTTATGGAATTAGGATAGTGGTAAAATTCTTTTCTGCTGTTTTTAAAACGTACCTCAACAATTGAAAGTGTCTTTTCTCCATGGGGAGGTTCCATATTTTCAAGCCAATCAAAAACGGTAAGTTTATTACAACTATTGCTCCCACAGGTTCCATTGTTTTTACAACCTCTGGGTGATCCGCCTTTCCCATTACCGCAATTGGAACAACTCATATGTTGAATTTGACTTTAAAGATACAGGGATTTCAATGAAGAGTGGAATTTAAAATCTTAAATTAGTATTTAAATTTTAAGACTTCTGAGCGCCCTTTTTTAAAAATTTTATTACTGTTGTGTGTTCCTTTTCTTCTTAACCTTTGTTCTTCCAATGGTAATTCAATGGTTTCTTTACATGCCTCTGAACAGCAATCATTCATTTTTTCTCGGCAAGCATCACATTGGATAAATAATAAATGACAGGCTTCGTTTAGGCAATTTACGTGGGTGTCAGCAGGGGCCCCACACTGATGGCATTTCGCTATCACATCAGAAGATACACGTTCAGATCTTCTTTCATCAAAAACGAAATTTTTTCCTACAAATTGGTTTTCTAATGCCTTTGCTTTAACCTGACGGGCATATTCAATGATTCCTCCTTCAAGCTGAAAAACATTTTTAAATCCTTTGTGTTTAAAATAAGCACTTGCCTTTTCACATCGTATACCCCCAGTACAATACATCAAAAGGTTTTTATCTTCCTTATGCTCTGATAAATCTTTTTCTATAATTGGTAATGAATCTCGAAAAGTATCAACATCAGGAGTTATAGCGCCTTTAAAATGACCTATTTCACTTTCATAATGATTCCTCATATCAACACAAATAGTATCGGGGTCAGCCAAGAGGGTGTTAAATTCTTCGGCATTTACATGAATTCCTTTTTGTGTAACATCGAACGTATCGTCATTAAGTCCATCTGCAACAATTTTATTTCGCACCTTGATGGTAAGTTTTAAAAAAGATTTAATATCCTGTTCAATAGCAATGTTTAAGCGTACTCCTTTTAAAAAAGTAATTGTATCTAGTGTTTTTTTAAACATTTCAAATTGTTTTGCTGGAACAGAAAGTTGACCATTAATTCCTTCTTTAGCGACATAAATCCGCCCCAAAACTTCAATTGGGTTCCATTGAATAAAAAGATAGTCTCGGAAAATTAAAGGGTTTCCTATGTGAGCATATCTATAAAAGGAGAGCGTAAGCCGGTCTTCTCCAGCTTCTTCAAGTAATTGTGCGCGCTCTTTCGCACTTAATGTGTTGTACAGTTGCATGCTATAAACAGATTGAGTTCTAAGAGAGTGTAAAGATAGAAAAATTTGAATGTATATTTTTTTGAGTAAGAAGTCTCAAAACATGGCTCTTTTAGTAAATGGCCTCCATAATTTATTTCCTCTGCTTATTTTAGGTAATCTGATTTTGAACCAACTAGTATAAGGTCAGTTTGTCTTCCGTTTACATAGCGAAACCTATTAAGTCCAAAGTAACCTGGCTCTTCTAACATAATTCGAATATCTTTCTCCCATTCCGGAATAAATACAGTGGCGTTGAGTTCTATTGCATATACAGTGTTTTCATGTAGGGGGTGCTCACCAGATCCAGGAATACCTTCTTGTGCGTCCCACATTCCAAAAGTAGTTCCTGCGGCATGTCCATACATTCCTAGAGGATGGGTGTAAATTTGTGGTCGTAAGCCCACGGCTTTGCTTTCTTGAAGTGCAATAGCTAAGATTTCATTACCTGTTTTCCCCTTCTTAAAATTATTAGTTAAAAAGTCTTGTACGGCATTCCCTTTTGATAAGGCTTCTTTTAAAAAATTAGGGGCTTCTATTTCTTCTGGTTTAAGTACATATGCCAACTCTTGACAATCCGTATTAAGGGTTAAATAGGTGATTCCAAAGTCACAATGAAGTAAATCTCCTGGTTGAATTATATCGAATTTAGATTGGCCATCAAAAGCATATAAATCGCTTTTCCCAGAACGTTGAACATCAACGGTAGGGTGAAACCATGTGGTTAATTGTAGTTCAGCAACTCGATTACGAAACCACCAAACCACATCTTCAGTGGTAGTTGTTCCTGGAGTAATTACTGCTGTTGAAAAAGCCTCTTTAATTATAGCATGAGTAATTTCGGTAAGTTGACTTAACAAGGTCATTTCAATTGGTGTTCTAGTTTCTAGCCAACGCACAGCTAACTTTTCTGCTGATACAACACGTTTTTGAAACTCTTTTGGTAACGCATTTATCATTCCTTCAAAGTCAGTCTTAGAAAGCCCATCAGCAAGACCATAATGCTCTGAAGTGTTAATCCCAATTTTTTTTGGGTTTTGACTCACAATGTACGCTGCAAGCGCTTTCCACTGATCAGGTTGTAATTCTTTATTCCAAATTGATCGAATATTATTACCAAAATTATAACGAGTTATTGCTACTGCGTCAACCTCATCGCTTTTTTTTGAGAATACCAAAATAGTTCTCCTTCTTGCATTTAGCCAAGTTGGTGGAAGCAGGGTTTTAACTATGGGATCCTCATTGTATTCACGTGTAATTAAAACCCACATATCAAGATCTGATTCCTTCATAAGTTCAGGCAAAAGTTTTTGAATACGTTCTTTTTGTATCAGATCAATTAGTTCAGCACGTTCTCTAAGGGGTAAAATATGTTGTCCAAACCCCAAAGTAGAAATAGTAAAAAATAGAAATAAAAAAGCTTTCATCAGTAAATTTTTCAATCGAGAGTGAAACTACGAAAATTTGTTAATAATGCAGCTTCTTCATTCTTGTTCACCACCCCAATAAAATGTACATTAGCCAAAAAAGTGCGTTATGGCGGATGATAAAAGTGCAAAGTTAAAAGCCCTCCAACTCACCCTTGATAAGTTGGATAAAACCTATGGTAAGGGCGCAGTTATGAAATTGGGTGATGAAGCTATTGAGGAAATTGAAGCCATTCCGTCAGGATCTATTGGGCTTGATATTGCTCTTGGAGTTGGGGGTTATCCTCGAGGAAGAATTGTAGAAATATATGGGCCTGAATCTTCAGGTAAAACCACCCTAACTTTACACGCGATAGCAGAATGCCAAAAACAAGGGGGTATTGCTGCGTTTATTGATGCTGAACATGCCTTTGACCGCTTTTATGCTGAAAAATTAGGTGTGGATGTAAGTGAATTAATCATCTCACAACCGGACCATGGTGAACAAGCATTAGAAATTACCGATAATTTAATTCGTTCTGGAGCAATTGATGTAATTGTTATTGATTCGGTTGCCGCGCTAACCCCAAAAAGTGAAATTGAAGGTGAAATGGGTGATTCTAAAATGGGTCTTCATGCTCGCTTAATGTCACAAGCCCTTAGAAAATTAACTGCTTCAATTAGCAAAACACATACTACAGTATTTTTTATTAATCAATTGAGAGATAAAATTGGGGTAATATTTGGTAATCCAGAAACGACAACAGGGGGAAATGCATTAAAATTTTATGCCTCTGTACGATTAGATATCCGAAAGTCCACTCAAATTAAAGGTACAGAATCTGAAGTGTTAGGGAATAAAACCCGCGTAAAAGTGGTTAAAAACAAAGTTGCTCCTCCTTTTCGAACTACAGAATTTGATATTCTTTACGGTGAAGGAATTTCTAAAATTGGAGAAATTATAGATTTAGGGGTTAACTATGATATAATCAAAAAAAGCGGCTCTTGGTTTAGCTATGGTGACACTAAAATTGGACAAGGCCGTGATGCAGTAAAAACGATGCTTTTAGACAATCCTGATTTAATGGAAGAGTTAGAGAAAAAAATCATGGAAACTTTAAAGGCAGTTACTCTCTAGTCTTTATAACGCAATTTCCATAAATCAATTGCCTTAAGAGCACGCTGTTCCGGATCATTTAGAAGTTCATTCTGGATTCGAGAGTACACCTCTTCTTGAAAAGCGTTAATATCCTTTTCATTTAATTGATCTGTGGGGATAATATCTAAACCCTGTACACGTAAGGTCCCTGGATGCCCATAGGTTGTATACCATGGAAACTTTCTTTTACAATCTAAAAATACCATTGGAAATAACGGCAATTTATGTTCAATTGCAAGTTTAAAGGCCCCTTGTTTAAACGGGTTTAATAATATAGTTTCATCCGTATATTCTTTCTCCGGAAAAATACAAACGCTATACCCTTTGGCAATTACTTTTTCAGCTCTACCATAAACACCAAATCGACTTTTTGAATTTGTACGATCCACCATTATTGCTGCGCGCTTGAAAATTAAACCAAATAGAGGAATTTTGACGAGTTCTTTCTTGCCTACAAAAACAAAAGGAGTCTTTCGAATCCGTAACATCACCATTACATCAATATAACTGGTATGATTTGCTACCAAAATTAAAGGCTGTCCTTCAGGCGGAAAATTCCCAATTTTTTTTATGTGAAATCCCATCCCATATAAAACCAGTGGAGACCAAATATTTCTAGCTACCCAGAATACATAACGGTATCCGTTTGGCATCAGCAATATTAATATTAATGGGAAAAAAAGAAAGATTACAGGAACAGCAGCAAGTATGTAAAACCATATTCGCCAAAGAATTAATAATATTTTTTTCACTTTCTAAAGGTACAGCATTCCGTTTTACTTAAAATTTATAGATGTAATGAAAAAAAGCCTTGTGAAGTTGCTCCCCATGATGAGGAAAGTTAACTTTGCCAAAAAATAACAATGGCAAGGATTTTAACCGGTGTACAATCTACCGGTACGCCACATTTAGGTAACTTATTAGGAGCTGTACTTCCAGCAATTGAAATGGCTAAAGCCACTACTGACGATTCCTTTTTGTTTATTGCCGATTTACATTCTCTTACTCAAATTAAAAATGGAGATCAGTTGCGTGAAAATACATTTGCTACGGCAGCTACCTGGCTTGCTTGTGGATTAGATATTGAAAAAACTCATTTTTACCGTCAAAGTGATGTAAGTGAGGTTACTGAATTAGCTTGGTATTTACATTGCTTTTTCCCTTATCAGCGTTTAACCTTAGCCCATTCCTTTAAAGATAAATCTGATCATCTTTCAGATATCAATGCGGGTCTTTTTTCATATCCTATGTTAATGGCTGCTGATATATTACTGTATGATGCGGAGATTGTTCCTGTAGGAAAAGACCAGCTACAGCATTTAGAAATTACCCGTGATGTTGCCTCGCGCTTTAACCATCAAATGGGTGAAACTTTCATATTGCCTAAAGCACAAATTCAAGAAAATACTCAATATATTCCTGGTACTGATGGAGAGAAAATGAGTAAATCTAGAAATAATACAATTAATGTGTTTTTACCTGAAAAAGCATTGCGAAAACAAGTTATGGGCATTCAAACTGATAGTACAGGTCTTGAAGACCCTAAAGATCCTGAAACCTGTACCATTTTTTCATTGTATTCTTTGCTCGCTCCGGCATCATCAGTTCAAAACCTCAGAGAGCGATATTTGGCTGGCGGTATGGGTTATGGCCATGCAAAACAACTTCTTTTTGATTGTATATTAGATCGATTCGAAAAAGAAAGAGCTCAATTTGATTATTACTACCAACATCCAGAAGAAGTACATATTGCCTTAGCAAAAGGGGCGGAAAAGGCAAGAAAAGTTGCACATGAAGTTTTGCTCCGCGTACGTGATAAAATAGGGTACTAGATACGCTCAAAATATTTTCCAGGTAAGGCCCGTATTGCCCCTTTCATTTCTAGTTGTAGCATTAAACCAGAAAGGGGGCCTACTTTTTTTTCTAATTTAAGTGCTAATTCATCAAGGTGTAATTTAGGATGTGAATTAAAAAGGTTTATAATCTTTTGTTCTTCTGAAGTAAGCGAAATAAAAAGTTTTTGTTGAACAGGCAGTTGCTTTTCATTTGTATTCCAACCTAAAGTTTCAATAAGTTGGTATGGATCAGAAAGTAATTGTGCTTTTTGTTGAACAATCAATTCATGGCATCCCATACTTTTGATATCTGTAGTACGTCCAGGTACTGCAAAAAGTTCTCTACCATAGGAATGCGCTAGATTAGCGGTATTCATACTTCCCCCTTTTATTCCTGATTCAATTACTACCGTGGCGATAGCCATTCCTGCTATTAAACGATTTCGGCGTGGAAAATTTCCTTTTAAAAAAACTGTTTGGGGTAAAAAATCTGTCACCAATAGACCCTGTTTCATTATTTTGTTTGCCTCTGTTCTATGCTCCGGAGGGTAGATTTGATCTAGACCATGTGCAAGACAGGCAACTGTATCTAACCCTTGTTTTAATGTTTCTCGATGAGCTATAATATCTATCCCCCTTGCTAAACCAGAACAAATTATGGGATCATAAGGAGCTACTGCTTTAATTAAAGATTCGCAAAATGATTTTCCATAGGGTGTATATTGCCTTGTCCCTATAAAACTTAAAATGGGACGGTTTTCAATAGCTAGTTTCCCTTTTGTAAATAAAACCAAAGGGGCATCAGCACAAAAAGTAAGAGGTTTAGGATAATTAACGCTTCCAAAAAAAAGAGGAGTAATACCATATTTCTTAATCAATTGGATTTGAATTTGAACTTTTGGAAAATATTGTTTCCATTGACTTAAAACGTTACAAACTACTAAACCCACTCCTTCTACATGGTCCCATTCTTTTTTTGAATGTAAAAAAATAGCCTCTGGTGATCCAAAATGATCCGACATTTTAAGTGAACGTTGCCACCCCAATCCGGGAAGGCAATGTAACAATAAGCAAGCTTCAAGACGATTCATGGAGAAAATGGGATTTACCTAAATTACAAAAACTCTCAGACTCTTTCTAAATAATTAGAATTACACTATTTTAGTATTTTAAAACTCATGCAGCTTACGCGATTCATCCAAGAACTTTTGTATCAACACGAATGTGTCACTATTCCTCAATTTGGTGCTTTTTTAACTCGCCCTGCTCGTGTAAAAATTACCTCAGAAGGAATGTTTTATCCTCCAAGAAAAGAGGTGAATTTCAATCAGCTTTTAGTGGCCAACGATGGTGTACTGGCCCACTACTATGCTCATAAAGAAGGAATTACCTATGAAAATGCTTTACGCAAAATTGAAAAAGAAGTAAGTTCATGGAAAAAAAGACTTCAAACACAAACCCTTCGGTTTCCTGGTATTGGAGAACTGCGTTTAAATACGGAAAAGAAAATTCAATTTAACCCCTGGGGGAAAGTCAACTTTGACCTACAAACCTTTGGCCTTGTCCCCTTTAAAAGAGCACCTCTAGAAAAAGAGGTTCTAAAACAAAAACATATATCCCCCATGGAAAATTCATCAAAAGACGACTTAATGTTTACCCCAGAGAAAGAAAAGTCTGTTTCTGATAAACCTTTTTTGAGGTATGCGGCTATCGGTGTAATTGGTGTTGCCCTTTTAAGCGCCACCTATTATTTTGGCGATCAGTATTTTACTAATCAACGCCTTGAAGCACAGGTAAATGCACAACAGCAAATTGAAAAAAAGGTTCAAGAGGCTACTTTTGACATTGGTTCTTTCACTACAGTAGAGGTTTCTGTAAAAGCTGAACCAGTTTCTGAAAAAGTAGTGCTTACTCAACCCATCTATAGTGTTATTGCTGGATCTTTTCGCTCTTTACGAAATGCTGAGAAAAAAAGAGAGCAATTAATTTCAGAAGGATATGAAGCTGCCTTAGCAGAATTAAATCCTGAAGGATTATACCGTGTGGCCTATGGGCGGTTCAAAACCAAAAAAGAAGCTATAAGCCTTTTATACTTTCTAAAATATACCCTTGAAGAAGAGGCTTGGTATCTAGTAGAAAAATAATTTACATTTGGTAAATCCACCCCTTCGGATTTAAGGGTTTTACATTATTAAAAATGCTAAATTGAATTTGGGTTTTGCCATTTTGTTGGTTAGTAAAAGCAATACCTATTTCTTGTTTCGCCTTTACTTTATCTCCTTTTTTTACGTATAACTTTCCCAAGTTTTTATATACGGTTATATAATTTCCGTGTCGAATTAATACAGATGGATTACTCCCTTTATATGTAATAACTGACATTACTTCCCCTTCAAAAACAGCTCGTACAGTTGCCCCCGTTTCTGTTGCTAAAGTTACTCCATTACTTTGAATAAAGGTGGTTTTAACCACCGGATGGGGTTGTCTTCCAAAATCTTGAACTACAATTCCTTTTTCAATAGGCCATGGTAAACGTCCTTTGTTTGCTTCAAAATTTGCAGCAATCAATTTTGCTTCAGGAGTTAATTCAAAGGAATTTCCTGACTTACCAGCCGCTTTATTTGAAGCTGCTATAGCTTCCCGTATAAGTCTGTCAATTTCTTTATCAATCTCCCTTGCCTGTTGTTCTTTCTTAGCAATTTGAGCTGCTAAACTGCGTTCTGTTTTACGTAAAGTGGCAACTAAAGATTCTTGATTCTTTTGCTCTTTTTTTAACTCCGCTTGAACCTCTCTGTTTTCTGCAATTAATTCTTCTTTCTTTTTCTTTTCTTCTATCAAAGCACTATTTAGTTGTTGTAATAATTGTGTTTTTTCAACAATTGCAATTCCTTGCTTTTTCCTATATTGAGTGTACTGTTTTAGATATTGTAACCGTTTATAGGCTTGCAAAAAACTTTCAGAAGAAAATAAAAACATCAATCGATTTTGTAATGATTTGCTTATATACGAATGCTGAATTAAACGCGCATAGTCTTCCTTAAGAGTTTGAAGTTCTTTGCGTTGTTGAGTAATCTGGCGTTCGTTAACTTGAATCTGTCGGGTAAGTAAATTGGATTGATCGTTAGTTACTTTGATAAGAGCCTCTCGAACATTTAATTTTATAGTTAAGTCCTCTACTTCCGTTAATATATCCTTCCTTTTTTTTGTGTTTGTAAAGAGTAGCGTATTGATTTGTTTTATTTCATTTTTTAAACGTAGGCGTTGAGATTCCAATTCTTGTTGTCTTTTACTAGGAGTTTGAGCGACTAGAGTTAACCCCCAAAACAAAATAATGAGGTATGCCCACCGAAAAGTCATCAAAATTCTAGGGTTTTATATCCTTCTGGAATTTCAAAAGGGAAGGTAAGAGTGTCTGGAAAATCTATACGTGTAAACTCAAGTTCCAATTTTTGAATTTGGTCTCCATCTAGTATGGTGATTTCTACTTTTTGAGGTAAAGTTTCACCCTCAATTCGAGTATGATTAAGGTAACGAATGGATAAATTTCGATTTGTCCCCGGAATAAGCACACGTTGTTCGGTTAACAAAAATGTGACCGGATCAAAAAAAAGAGTTGGTTGAATTCCATTACGTTTCCCTTGGGGTAAAAGAATATATTGATTAGGATTTGAAATTTGTTTCCAACGACCAGAACCAGGATCTAAAAAGGGAATTCCTAAAAGTAAATTTTCAACATCTTGATAAGTAAAAGAAAGCTCAAGCATTTTGTTGATTTCTTCTATCTTACCTTCGAAAGAATTTTTTTGAAATTTTTCATAAAAAAACACCTTTTCAGGGGTAATTAAAAGTTTCGCAATAGGTACAATCATAGAGGCACTTAACCAAATATTTTTTTGTGATTCAAGACGAAGTTGAACTACTATTTGTTGTTGTCGACTACCATCATCATAGGTTACTCGAATTCTAGAACGCATTCGATTTACTTTCGGATAGCTACTTTTTATTTTTGCGGAAAGTGCTGAAACATCAACATTTTTAACAGGTGTTTTTGTTGGTAATACAGCAACAGATTTGCAACTGCTAGTAATAATAAAAAGCCAGCCTATTAAACCTAAAACTAGAATTCTGTATTTCATTGCAATTCTGAATAGTCCCCTAGACTTACAAAGGTAGGGTTTCCTTTATAACGAACATGATTACCAATCATTGCTTTTTCACTAATGAATTCTTCCAAATAGCAGTTTTTTTGAATTAAGCTATTTTTTATTGAGCTTTTAACTATTTGTGTTCCTTCGCCAATTGAAACCCCTGGCCCTATTAAACTATCCTTTATAATTACGTTTTTTCCCAAAAAACATGGTGGAATTATTGTACTGTTTTCTATAATCGCTGATGGGTCAATTAAAGGCGCTTCTTCTTTTGCTAAAAGGGTAAGCATCTCACTGTTAGTTTGAAGTGTAGCTTTTGGATTTCCACAGTCCATCCAAGATTCAACATCTCCTGGTTTAATGACTGCACCGTCATACAAGAGCGCTAAAATCCCTTCATTAATTTGATATTCTGATCCAAGCGCTATATTTTTCTGCATTACTACCTCTAATTTATTTTTAAGTTGTTCAATAGCTTTGAAATAGTAAATGCCTATAACGGCTCGATCTGAAACATATTTTTTTGGTTTTTCTATTAAATTGATAATATTTCCTTTTTCATTTAATTCAACTACCCCAAATTCTTCAGGGTGTTGAACTTTTTTTACCCAAATTACTGCATCAGCTTCAGGGTCTAAAGATAAAGAAGCTCTAATTAATGTATCCGCATAGGCAATAACTGCTGGACCCTCTAAAAGCTCCTTAGCGCACATAATAGCATGCCCTGTTCCAAGTGGTTCGAGTTGTCTAAATATGTGAGGCCTTGCCCCAATTGAAATCGCTAAATTTTGAAGATCTATTACTACTTGATCTCCAAAAAAAGCAGAGTCTCCTAAAACAAAGCCAATATCTGTTATTCGACTTTTAACAACTTTTGCAATTTCATGAACTAATTGATGAACAATTGGAGTTCCTGCAACAGGTATAAGAGGTTTGGGTAAGGTTAAACTGTGCGGTCGCAAACGTGATCCACGGCCCGCCATTGGGACTATAATTTTCATATTTTACATTTTACCCGTACTCCCAAAGCCACCTTCCCCGCGTTCTGAAGAGGGGAGTATTTCAACAACATCCCATTGAAATTGTTGGTATTTTGATAAGACCAATTGAGCAATGCGTTCACCAGGCTGAATTGTAAAATCATCATTAGAAAGATTGACTAAAATAACCCCTATTTCACCTCTATAATCTGCATCTATGGTTCCTGGGGCATTAAGCACAGTTATCCCATGTTTAGCGGCCAATCCACTACGAGGCCGTACTTGGGCTTCAAACCCTTTTGGTAATGCTATTTTTAATCCCGTCCCAATAATTTTTCTCTCCAATGGCCCTATCTTAATTGGTTCTTCAATAACCGCTTTTAAGTCGACACCCGCAGAGGCAACTGTGGCATAATTGGGCAATTCATAAGGGCCGTCGTATTGAACTAAAACAGGTGTCATAATTATTATTTGATTTAACTAAAAATACAAAATTGGGGTTGGGATATGGATTATAACTAAAGAATTTAGTTAACGGGTTGTCAACGAAATTACGGGGTATTAAAAATTAATATTTAGACGATTATTAATTACAATTAAAATAACGAACACCATCCCAATTCCGTTTGAAAAAATTTTCTTTATCTTTTAAAAATTCGTCAAATGGAGTATTGCTTGGCATGACCGAAAGCCACATGATAGGAAGATCTTCGGGTACTGAGGTACATTCAAATGATTCACAGGGATGTCTGTATTTGTAGCGTGCATGTCCTGCTTCATGATAAAAAGTATATAGACGCTGTACAATAGAATAATCTTCCCAATAAGATTTAATAATTTCAAAACTCACTGTTCCATCATCACAAATATTATATGCTCTACCTGCATGATCAGGAGTTACTCCTGAAGAAAAATCAGGTTCAGTTCCATAAAAAACGCTTACAATCCGACCCTCTCCTGGATCAGGTTTACCAGACCGAATGGCGTCATTTACAAATATATTCCAATAGTCTTCTAGTGAACTATTTTCATTTAGAGATGCATAAAAAGGATCCGTAATTACATACGTTATCTCTTGTTGTTCTTCAATTTGATCTTCTTGTTCAATCTCTTTTTGACATGTCAAAAAAAGAATAAGAATACTAATAAGTGTTAACGCGTTTTTACTTATCATAATACATTTTTTTTGCATCTCACTTTTACAATCAATATTTTGTAAAAATACAAATCCACTACAAATAGGTAAAGCTAAAAAAGAGAATGAAAAAAGCTTTAAATAAAAACATCTTAGCCATTTAAGGCTTCCGCCCCTCCAACAATTTCTAAGATTTCATTCGTTATCGCTGCTTGACGTGCTTTGTTATATGTAAGTTTCAATTGGTTTCGAAGTTCAGTGGCATTATCAGTTGCTTTATGCATTGCTGTCATTCGAGCGCCATGTTCACTTGCCATTGAATCGCGAAGAGCTTTAAAAAGTTGCATTTTTAAGGATTTGGGAAGCAGTTGATTTACAATTTCAACTTTGCCTGGTTCAAAAATATAATCTGCTTGATTTACTAATTTATCATCTGCACTTTGAGATAGTATGGGTAAAAAAGGTTCCACTTCAACAATTTGAGTGGCAGCATTTTTAAATTGATTATAAATAAATACCACTTCATCTACTTCTTGTTGAGCAAATTGATTCATAATTGACTGAGCTAATTCTGCTGTATTTTCATAGGTCAAATCATCTAAAAGTGCATCGTGTCTTGATTGTACTTTTCCAGTTTTTAAAAGAATTTCAGATCCCTTTTTACCTATAGTGATTAGAGAAACTGAAGATTGAGCATAAGTAGTTTCAATAAGCTGACGTGTTTTTTTTATAATATTTGCATTAAATGCTCCACAAAGCCCTCTGTTTGATGTAATCGCTACGAGAAGCACTTTTTTATTTTCACGAACTTGGGTGTAGGGGTTTTGAAAATCTCCCTCTAGGGCACTGCTTAGATTTTGTATTAATGAAGTAAGGGTATTTGCATAGGGGCGCATTGCTGTGATAGCATCTTGGGCTTTTTTAAGTTTTGCCGCAGACACCATTTTCATAGCGCTTGTAATTTGCATCGTTGATGATACAGAAGAAATTCTATTGCGTATTTCCTTTAAATTAGCCATCGATTAAGCAAATTGAGTTGCGGTTTCTTTTGCTACTGCATTTAATACGTCAATCACTTCATCTGTTAGTTTTCCAGCCTTTAGGTCTTTTAACGTGTCATTATGTTTTTTACGAAGAGTTTCAATAAATGAGCGTTCGTATATTTTAACTTTTTCAACGGGTACACTTCTTAATAAATTTTTTGACCCCGCATAAATAATCGCAACTTGCTCTTCTACTTTAAAGGGATCGTTTTGTGCTTGTTTCAGTATTTCTACGTTACGACGCCCTTTTTCAATAACGTTTAAAGTTGCTGCATCTAAGTCTGATCCAAACTTAGCAAAAGCTTCTAATTCACGAAACTGAGCTTGGTCTAATTTTAAAGTCCCGGCCACTTTTTTCATTGATTTAATCTGTGCTGAACCTCCAACACGTGAAACAGAGATTCCCACGTTTATCGCTGGACGAACACCCGAGTTAAATAAGTCTGATTCCAAAAATATCTGTCCATCTGTAATTGAAATTACATTCGTTGGAATATATGCAGATACATCTCCTGCTTGAGTTTCAATAATAGGAAGTGCTGTAAGTGACCCTCCTCCTTTTATTTTATCTTTTAAAGTATCGGGAAGGTCATTCATGCCTTTTGCAATTTCATCATCATTGATAATCTTTGCAGCACGCTCTAACAAACGAGAGTGAAGATAAAAAACGTCTCCTGGATAAGCTTCACGCCCAGGTGGACGGCGTAATAATAAAGAAACTTCTCGGTAAGCAACCGCTTGTTTTGAAAGATCATCGTATATAATAAGCGCGGGTCTTCCTGTATCTCTAAAATATTCACCAATGGCAGCTCCTGCAAATGGAGCATATACTTGCATTGGTGCGGGATCTGATGCGTTGGCTGCTACAATGGTTGTGTATGCCATTGCCCCTCGATCTTCAAGTGTTTTGGCTATTCCCGCTACTGTAGATGCTTTTTGGCCTATGGCAACATAAACACAATAAACAGGATCTCCAGCATCAAAAAACTCTTTTTGGTTTAATATTGTATCAATACATACCGTAGTTTTTCCTGTTTGCCGATCACCGATCACAAGCTCACGCTGTCCTCTTCCTACAGGAATCATGGCGTCAATGGCTTTAATCCCTGTTTGAAGGGGTTCATTAACCGGTTGACGGAAAATAACACCTGGTGCCTTGCGTTCAAGTGGCATTTCAAAAAGATCTCCTTTAATTGGACCTTTACCATCTATGGGGTTTCCAAGGGTGTCAAGTACACGTCCTACAACTCCTTCGCCAACAAGAATAGAGGCAATTCGCTGTGTGCGTTTTACTACATCTCCTTCTTTTATTCCTTTGGAAGGCCCAAGTAAAACCACCCCTACATGGTCTTCTTCAAGGTTTAGTACCATTCCTTCTAATCCATTATCAAAGGTAACCAATTCTCCATACTGAGCGTTTGACAGCCCAAATACTCGGGCAATACCATCACCAACTTCTAATACGGTCCCTACTTCATTTAATGCTGTTGAGGCACTGTATCCGGATAATTGTTTTTTTAAGATTGCTGAAACTTCAGCGGGATTTACTTCTGCCATGATCGTTTTCTTTAGATCGAATTCGTTTTTGTTAAAATTGTTTTTAACGATTGCAATTGATATGATATGCTTGCATCATATTGAATGTCTCCAATTTTCAAAATAAAACCTCCTAAAATGGATGGATCTATTTTATTTTCAAATTGAATTTTTAATTTAGTTAATGCTTTTGCCTTTTCACGGATAACCATTTCTAGTTCTGAAGTTAATGGTACTGCAGATGTGACATAGGCAGTTACCTCTCCTTGTTGTTTTGCATATAGATTCAAATATTGAATTCCTGTTTGAAACAATAAGGCTAAGCGACTATTTTCTGCTAAAAGTGAAAAAATTTGACGTGTTTCTAAACACACCTCAGGAAAAATTGAAGTTAAAACAGATTCTTTTTGAACGGATGGTAATAAGGGGTTCAAGAGCATCTCTTGCAACTCGGTATTTGAGCTTAGCAGGGCGGCTACAGACATAAAATCGTGGGCTACTCGTGAAGCGGCTTTGTTATCATTTGCATAAGCCAAGGCGGCTTTAGCATACCGAATTGCTGCGCGGGTTCCTCTCATTTATTTCAATTCCGTTTCTTTAAGTAATTGGTTTACATAATTCAATTGCTTGTCTTTGTTTTCCAATTCTTTTTGAAGTACTTTCTCGGCTATATCCATAGCCAAAGTACTAACCTGATTTTTAAGCTCATTAATGGCTGCTCTTTTCTCATTTTGTATTGATTCTTGAGCTTGTGTCATTATTTTTTGAGCTTCGGTTTTTGCTTCCTCTTTTGCCGCTGTAATAATTTCATTCCGTGTAGCTTTGGCTTCTTTTAGAAGAGATTCCTTTTCTGCACGAGCTTCTTTTAAAATACGCTGGTTGTCTGATTGTAAGCTCTCCATTTCAAGGCGTGCTGCTTCTGCTGAAGCTAAAGCCTCTTTAATTGAAGTTTCGCGTTCATCAACCGCTGTTAAAATTGGCTTCCATGCATATTTACGCAATAGAAACAATAGCCCAACAAAAATGAGCAATTGCCAAAAAAAGAGACCAAAAGAAAATTCGCTAATTAATTTTTCCATGTTTTAAAACATTTCGGTTAAAATCAGTATTTACTGTTCTTGCTACACTGCAAAAAGAGCAGCAAATCCAATTCCCTCAACAAGGGCTGCAGCAATCAACATCGCTGTTTGGATTTTACCATAAGCATCTGGCTGACGACCTATCGCCTCCATTGCAGAACCACCGATTCTACCGATACCCATTCCTACGCCGATTACTACTAATCCGGCTCCTACCATTACTGGAATTTCCATAGTTATAAATTTAAATTAAACACTTTTTATTCATTGTTGTTAATGGTGCTCATGCTCCTCTGCGGCAAAGCCAAAATAGAGGGCGGAAAGCATTGTAAATATATAAGCTTGTAAAAGGGCTACTAATAATTCTATGAGTGAAATGGCAAAGGCAAGTCCAAATGACAATGGACTTCCCAGCCAGCTTTTAAAAATAAACATTAATCCAATTAAACTCATCAAAACGATATGTCCGGCTTGCATGTTGGCATACAAACGAATAAGTAATGAAAAGGGCTTAATAAAGATCCCCAAAACCTCAATGGGAATCAGGATAATATATAAAGGAACTTTGGCATACCATTTCATTGATCCACCTAAGGGGTCAAAAATGTGCAACCAATAATCTTTGGTTCCGGTTAGGTTGGTAATTAAAAATGTCAATAGGGCAAGTCCAAAAGTAATGGCAATATTTCCAGTAACATTAACCCCTAGCGGTGTCAAGCCTAATAAATTTAAAAACCATATAAAAAAGAAAACGGTCAACAAAAAACTCATGTATTTGCCATACTTCTTTTCACCAATATTGGGGCGGGCTATATCGTCTCTGATGTAGAGTACTATAGGTTCGAAAAAACGACCAATACCTGCGGGAACTCCCCCATTTGCTACATAGGATTGTCCCAGTTTTCGAAATAGCCAAAACATAAGTCCTGCTATCAATAACATGCTGGCTACTCCTTTCGTTATTGAAAAATCTAGCGGAGCCTCATTCAGCGCATGATGTTCCTCGTCATATTCAATTACCCCTTCGGCATTTGTTTTATAAATTTTTCCGTGATCAATAGCGTAATAATTAGTGCCTACTTGGGCAACACTTTCGCCGTGTAGAAATTGAGATGAAGAAAATACCTTTAATCCGTTATCCCATAAAATTACAGGTAGGGGGAATCCTATATAAACGTGTTCCCCTGAAGCGTTGGTGTAGGAAAATAGACTAAAGTCATAGGCATCTTGCAAATGGTGTCCAATATATTCTTTAATTTCGGTCTTAAGATCTGAAGATGTTGCGTTTTCTTTAGCGACACCTAATCCGGGAACCGAAAAAAGGGCAATTGTGTAACATAAAACAGCGTAAAAAGGGTGTGTCGCTGAAGGCATAAAGTGTAACTTCTATAGTCTTTTTTTGCGCTGCAAATGTAATGCTTTCAGATTAATAAAGAAACAAAACCAGGCTTTTTTAACTGGGCGAAACAATTGGTTGAAAAAGACTTTTAATTAAATGGGGTACAGGCTCAAAACTTGAAGCGAAATAAGATTACAATTTCCGCTAAAAGTCCCAAAGCGTAGGGAATGAAAAAAATAAAAAATTCGGAACGGGTTAATTGTCCGTCAAGATAAAATTGGGGATGAAAAAAAAGGAAATATACCCCTAATTTTACTGCTACCGTTATCAAATAAAAGGAAGATAAATTTTCTTTTTTTTTAGTTAGACCCCAATATAGTAATAGTAATGAGAAAAGAGCAAGAATAAAATTTACGATGTAGCTCAGCATCAAAAAAGATGCCGCCTCAGGATAGCTTTGGAAATGTATCGGCCCTACAATTCCCATCAACAAAACAAAATAGAAAAGACGAAGTGAGTTTTTTAATCTTTCTCCCATAATTTTTTACTCTGTTTATAAATTAGCCACAATATTGCCAATAATCCCAGCCCCGAGGTGAGAAGAGTAAAGAGGCTTTTTTCAGGGTTTGATTGCGTGTCTAAATAGTGCCCTAATCGTACCATAACGTACATGATTATGGCGATTTGAAAGGCTAAACTTGAAAAAATCAGCCACTTATTAGGCTGTTTTTTCATGGATTGTTTTTAATTTTTTAACCCCATCATCTGCAGAGTGCATCGAACAATTGGCATTAAAAATGGCGCCAGATTCAACAATTAACTTTTGAATTTGAACTTCTCCCTCCACATTACTCCCTGTTTTTAAAGAAAGTATGCCAGAAACTGTTAGTTCCCCTTTAAATGTGCCTTCAATATCAGCATTTGCACAAAGTACTTTTCCAGTGACATTTGCCTCTTTACCTAAAATTACCTTACCAGAAGTGTTTACATCTCCATCTAATATACCGTCAATTCTTATATCTGTTTGGGCTTTTATACTTCCTTTGAGCACAGTATTTTTATCAATTTTACTGTATTGTCCACTTGTATCCGTTGCTTTCATTTTGTTGATTCCCAAGTTTTAGTTTTTAAATAGGTGCGATATTGGGACGTTAAAGCTACAAAATTCTCATTAGTTAGAAAGTTATGAGGGTTTGTTTTGTTTTCTTCAATCCACTGCTCTATTTCACTAGGATCGCGAATTCCATGTACAACAACAAATACTAATCGTTCGTTATAGGTATCAAAACTTATGTGCCATTGTACTCTTGTTTTCTTTATTTGATTTTGGAAGGATTTAAAGCTCGGTGACTCTAGGTTCAGCTGTTCCTTTTGAAAAACGAATACCCATTTATAGTTTTTATAAATTGGTCCTTGTTCTTGCAATTCTCCTGTAAATTCAATTTGTGAGAGTAGATGTTTTGCTGTTTTTCCTTCTTCATTTTCACTATACTTTTCAGCCAGTTCTTGAAGTTCCTTTTTCCAACTTTCAACACCATATAGTCTTCCTATTGTGTGGGCTTTTAATAATGCTAATTTTGGTTCTATAAGACTACCACTGGTCAATACTTTTAAGGGCTCTATTTTTTCAAGTACCTCTGTAAATGAGTTATTTTTAAAAAGCAAAAGTATATTTTCATACAACCTTTCCGGGGTCACTACGCCTGATATACTAAAATTTTGAGGATCAGATAAAAGTTGAGCAAAAGGAGATTGTGGGTATTTTTTGATAAGCTCGCTCTTATAATGGTCTGCTATTTTTAACTTATTTTTTTCAGCCATACGAAAAAGATGATATAATGCCTGTGCTGCCAATTCGTCTGGTGGATCCTTTAATAAAAGTTGGGTTAGTTTTTGTTGTGCCAAATCCAAATTGTTAAATTTTTCTATATAAATAAGCCCCAACTGTAAATATGCATTTTGATTTAGTGTAAGAATGCTGTCTTTTTCTGATTTGGTTTTGGGTAATCTATCTATATATTCATCTGGGCTATTGTTATAGGTTTTTGTTAAAAATTGAATGTTTTCATTTTTCTCGTTATCAACAACTTGTATGTTTTGAAGTGCGCTAGTACTTCTCCAATTGTCAATATTTGGTCGATTTCCCCATTTAGATTGATACAATTGCCTGCCCTGGAGTAGTAAATTTGGATTGTAAAAATAAAATGCAGATTTCGACTTTGATGCTTGAAAATATCGTTTAGTTTCTATTTGTTTTTTTAAGTCTTCATTAGATTTTCTTTTCTGATCTTCAATAAAATCTTCAAAGAATTTACGCTGTTCAAAAGATGAGAGTTTTAACAGACTCAAAATACTGTCTGTATCTTTTGTTCTTTTTTCATATACTATTACATCTTCTAAATTATCCCTTTGCCTTTTTGTTTTTTTAAAGACAACGCTATTGTCATTAAATAATGGAAGAAGTTTGTCTAAATAATTTCCTGTTTTTATGTAATCTCCTTTAGAAAAATAATAGGTGGATAAAAAAGTATAATTATGAATTTCTGTATATATGTCTAAATATGGTGATTTGTTAGATAAATCAAAGAAAGAGAGAGCTAAGCTATCCTTTTCTTCTTTCATATAAAGTTCTCCTAAAGCACTATAAATTTGATGTTCATAAGGAATGTTTTCGTAATTATTCAACATCCTTTTAAGTTGGAGTTCTTTTGAATGTGAGCCTTCTGCAGAAGTTAAAAAGCTATTTTTGATTTTAGCTTGCACATAAAATTTTCTTGGTGCTTTCCGCTTTAAGCTTTCTATTTCTTGATATGCCCACCTTGCAGAATCATATTTTTGCTGTTGTTCAAAAAGTTGACCTGTTATAAATAAGTAGCGGGCTCTATTTTCTTTTTTGGTTTCTTTTAAAGCTGCCTTTTGGATGTAATAACGTGCTGAATCTATTGCTTCTAATTGTAAAAATGCATCTGCTAAGGTTGCATTAACCAATGGATAAAATGGGTTGTTTGAAGGCAACGATTGAACTAATGGCCTTAAATTATCTATCGCTAATTCAAAGTTTTTTAATCGAATGTTTGTCTTTTCTCTCCAAATTTTTCCTTCCACAAAAACACTCCTTTTTGCCCCGCTTTTTAAAAGGTAATTAAATGCTTCTAGGGCAGGAAAAAACCTACGGTCAAAATATCGTGCTTTCCCTAAAAGTAAATAAGCTTGATCAATTTGATTATTGTATTGTATATCTTCAATTCGCATGGAATACTTTTGAATAGTTTTAACCGCTTTTTCTTCAGCAAGATTAAATCCAGGAACAAGTGTCGTCTCTTCAAAATTTTCTCCTCTTAAATTTAGTGGTTCGACAGGGAGAGTTTCGTAAAAATTGTCATCAAATGCTTGTAATAAAATTGTTTCGCCAATAGATAGTGCTTCTTTTCCATTAAACAACACATTGTATTTTGCATTTATACTATTATATCCAATGTTTAAAATTCCTTTTTTATTTGTAGAGCATGCTTGGATAAATAAAAGAAGTGCGAAAAATAGTGCTGTCAATGTAAACTTTCGAATCATTACAATATTTTACTGGATAATGTTATAACTTAGAAATCAACTGTTTCGTATTTATTAGGGCTAAAATCAATCCTTATTATTTGACAAAAATACTCAGTCTTATCAATTGAATCATTTTTTTACTTTTGCCAAAAAAATACTATGTCAGAATTTCACTCGTTCCCTGTTTATCGTATTGAACGCTTAACGGATAGTGCTGTAGTCCTTACATTTATTGTTCCCGAACAACTTAAAGATAAATATCTCTCACTACCCGGGCAATATATCACATTGAAAACAACTCTTAATGAGGTTGAATTGCGAAGATCATACTCGCTCTGTTCTGCTCCATGTCCTGGGATTCTTCGTATAGGAATTAAAGAGGTTGCTGGCGGTAAATTTTCAAGTTTTGTAAATCAAACCCTTCGTGAGGGTGATCAATTAGAGGTAGGAACGCCTGAGGGCCGTTTTGTTCTTACTGAAGAAGAATTTAATACACCTCTTATGGCAATTGCAGCTGGCAGTGGAATTACACCTATTATGTCAATTCTGGAAGCCGCTTTTGCCCAAGAAAATCCTGGACCATTTCTATTACTTTACAGCAATAAATCGCCTGAAAAAACACTTTTTAAATCAGCACTTGAATTATTAGAAGAAAAATATGCTCCATTATTAAAAATTCATTGGTTTTATACCGAACCTACAGATAGTAATATACCGAAAAATAGAATAGATTCTCAGAGTATTCATGAAGCTTTGACTTCATTTAAGTCCACGGTTAGAAAAATCTTTATTTGCGGCCCAGAAAGTTTAATCGCCTCATCTCAAGCACTTTTACTAAATTCTGGGTTTTCAAAAAAGGCTATTGCTTTTGAATTGTTTACACCTTTACAGGAAAAAATTGAAATTGAGTCTAAATCGAATAGTGGAACATTGATTTTAACTTGTGATGGGGTGAAACATACTCTTGAAATACTGCCCGGAAAAACCATTCTTGATATAGCTTTGCAAGCAAAAATTGACATCCCATATTCTTGTCAAGGGGGAGTGTGCAGTAGCTGTATTGCCAAAATTACTCATGGTAAGGCAACAATGGAAACAAATCAAATTTTAACAGATGCTGAAGTTAATGAAGGATTAGTGCTTACTTGTCAAGCCATTCCAGAATCTTCAAAAATAGTGGTAGACTATGATGACGTCTGATTAAAACCAAATAAATGTTGCTGATTTTATCGCAATCATTAGTAAAGAAATGATGTTAATGCTGTTGTTTTTTGATTGTTCAAAAAAATTTCCCATCACATAACATATGGGTAAAATACTTAGTGTACTAAAATTTAATTTGTTATTACTTAAATACAATTCAGAAAAGAGAGCTATTATAACTAAAAAAAACAAAAAGTAATTTGCAATTCCAAAGCCCATAAATCTTTCTTTTAATCGATTTGTGAACTGCATAAAAAATGTAGCCCCTATTAATACAATCCATAGAATAACATCAATACTGAAAGTAGGCTCTGAAAAGCTAAATTTTTGTTGAGCTTCATCAAAAAAATTAGGGGAAATGAACTCTTTTATCGTAATTCCTAAAAATAAAAGGGTAGCGATTGGGAATAGAAATAAGAGCACATAACTAAAGGTTTGGAAGCGGGGAGAAATAAAGATTAACAATGAACATAAAAATAAGGGAAGGAAAATAGGATTTAACACGGTGATGGTTGAGAGTAAGAATTGAGTATTAAATAAGGCTCGTTTTGTATTTTTTGCCTCCTTAAGAAGAGCAAGATTATGAAATGTTAGTACTAATAAAAAAAGAATTAAAAGATCCATGAACTCTATTGTTTTTGAGGGTAGAAACATTACCACTAAGGGTAGGCTAAGTGAATGCAAAGAACGAATGCTAAAATGCCGATATTTATTCTCTAATAACAACAACAAAAACAATAGAAATATGAGTATCAAAGCATTTGTGGCGCTTGAAAGAAAAGTTTCAATACTAAAAAACTGACCCTTATTGAAGTGAGTACAGATAAATATTGAAAAACAAAATAGACCTCCTAAAAGAAGTGCCATAAAATTTGTTTTTCGAAAAATATTGGCTACCATTTCAGATTGCGTTACCTTTGCAAGGTAAGTAAACCCTATATCGATGAAAAACTTTTTCGAAGGAATTGCCTGGCTTTTTGAAGAAATATTTTTTATTCCTTATTCTCTTTTGCGCCAATTAGAACAAACACAATGGGCTTTAGCCAATACAGTTAATTGGCTGTTTTTAATAGTTGGTTTTGCAGCTTTAATCTATTGGATAATGCAACTCAATCTTTTTGATAAAAGAGGAGAAGAAGACAAAGATCCTTCAGCACATTCATTCTTATAGATCGAATCCTATATCTTTTCGGTAGTACATCCCTTCAAAATGAATTTCACCTAGGATTTCATAACATTTGCTTACTGCTTCAATATGGTTTTTGCCATAAGAAGTGGCGGCTAAAACTCGGCCCCCTGAAGTTTTAATTATTGCGTCTTGCATAGTTGTGCCAGCATGAAAAACTAACTTGTTTCCATCTATTCCTTTTATTTCTTTGCCTTTTAAATACGATTCAGGATATCCGCCTGAAACGGCCATTACTGTTGCTGCTGTATCTTCATGAATGTCAATTGACATTTCATGAAGACGTTCTTTATCTACAGCAAGAAATAACTCTAATAAATCTGATGTTATTCTTGGAATTACAACTTCTGTTTCAGGGTCGCCTAATCTAACGTTGTATTCAATTACTTTTGGATTATCGCCTACTTTAATAAGGCCAATAAAAATAAACCCTTTATAAGGTAGGCCGTCTTTTTTTAGTCCCTCAATAGTAGGTTTGACTATTTGGTTTTCTATTTTACTTCTAAACTCATCTGTTACAAATGGGACTGGTGAAATCGCACCCATACCACCCGTATTTAATCCCGTGTCCCCCTCACCAATTCGTTTATAATCTTTTGCCATGGGTAACGTTAAATAACTTTTACCGTCTGTTAAAACAAAACAAGAAAGCTCAATACCAGAAAGAAACTCTTCGATAACTACCTTTTGTGAAGCCGCTCCAAATTTTTTATCCAGTAACATGGCCTTAAGTTCTTCTTTGGCTGTTTTTAAATCTTGTAGAATTAAAACTCCTTTCCCTGCTGCTAAACCATCTGCCTTTAAGACATAAGGAGGAATGCTTTCCTCTAAAAAAGCTTCTCCCTCGGCTAAGGTTTCTACTGTAAATTCTGCATACTTTGCAGTAGGAATATGGTGACGATTCATAAAGGCTTTAGCAAAAGCTTTACTTCCTTCTAAGTTTGCTGCCGCTTTCTGTGGTCCTATTACCCCGACTGAAGAAAGCGCTGAGTCAGCTAAAAAATAATCATGTAGGCCACGAACTAGTGGCTCTTCAGGTCCAACTATAACTAAACTTATATTGTTGGCAAGAACTGCCTCTTTAATCCCTTCAAAATCTGTTACATCTAAAGGTAAGTTGATCGCGCATTTTGCCGTTCCTGCATTTCCTGGAGCAGCATAAAGCTGAGTGCAGCCCTTACTTTGTTGTAATTTCCAACAAAGAGTATGTTCTCTTCCTCCGCTGCCTATAACCAGTACATTCATTTTTATTGATTTTGCACAAAGTTAAAGACTTTGGCCTTTTGGGATGGGTAGAGCTTAGCGAATCTTTAAAAAGTTTTTCTTTTCCCTTTCAAATTGTTCTAAATAGTTAACTAGTGTAGAACTGTTTTGGTTCTCTTTTCCAATCCATTGATTCAATTCACTCGCTTTTAAAATTGGGAAAAGAGATTCCATTCCCTCAAAGCGGCTTTTTTGATTTGGGTGTTCTAACCCATCAGACAAAAAAAGAACTGGTGTGCCAAAAGCTACAGCTGGTAGTGCGCTGTGTATTCGAGAAGTAATGAGCAATGACGCTTTTGCGATAGCTTTTAGTTGTTTTTCTGCGGCTTTTTTACGCTCAAATTCTGTAGTTTGCTTTTTATCTATCAGTTGACTTTCCCATGTTACTTGCTCTGCTAACTGCATTAAATAATCCTTTAAATGATTCATTGCCTCATGGTAACGCTTTTGTTTTAAAGGCCTTTTTACTATTTCTATCAATTGTTGTAAAAAACTCTTTTTTTGATTTTCATAAAGAGAACCATTTGCCATCAATCGTTCAAAGGGACTAATAACTAATATACCTTGACGTATTGTCTCAGGTGATACAAAAGCCGATCGATTTAAGGTAAGGGTCAGACAAGAAGAATAATAGGCTTGAATTCCTTTATTTTCTAAACGGGTTTTAGTGTATATATCCCTACATCCTATGGGTTCATGTGCTTTTAAGTAAGCGACTCCTATATCTGATAATAATTTATTTTCTGCTGAAGGATTTAAATGGAATGAAATAAAAAAGGGGATTATCTGTGAGGAGGGAGGCCAATGAGATGGATTTTCCATAAACCAACCATTCATGAGTAGTTTTACTTTTGGGCCTTTGTATATATGCAATTCCTCTCTGTCTATTGATTCTATTTTTTTGGTTCCAATCCATTGCTCCGCTGCAATTTTTTGTATGGGATCTCCTAGATTATTTGAATGAGGGTAAGAAAGTACTGCGGTAATTAATTCCATATTTTTTAATAAAAAAGAAAAGAAGTAAATGCTTTTTGTCTGCGTTCTAAAGAATATAAATTTTGAATTCTTAGTCGTGCTTGTTTACCCAATTCTGTATTTGCTGTGGTTAAAAAAGTACGATATAACTCAATATCAGTAGATGAATTGAAAATAAACCCTGTGTCACCAATGGCGTCAGGTATTCCAAATACATTTGATCCTAACGGGATACACTCACAGAGCATTGCTTCACAGAGCACATTAGGTAATCCTTCAATTTTTGAGGCTTGTATGTAGAACAAATGTTTGCTATACAATTCTTTTAGCTCATCTTGGTTTTGCTTACCGTAAATAGTTACATTTTTAGGAATTGTGAAATAAGTTTCTAAAGAAATTTGAACCCCAGCAATAGTAAAGGTGAATTCGGGAAGAGCTTCTGCTAATGAAAATATCTCGGAAATTCCTTTTCTTATACAAGTGCGTAGATCGGTAAAAGAGGCAACAGTAAGTATCCTCTTCTCTTTAATCTTACTTGTAGGCTTCCAAAAGCTGGGGTCATATGCTGTGGGTACTTCTTCAATTCGGTCATTTAAATTGGGTAACCATGTTAATAGTCCGGAAGTGGTTCCTGTTTCTTTTTTGGCAACTGGACATCCCTTGGCTAATGTTGAATGTACTACCCAAATTTTATCTGCTATAGAGTACGTCCACTGCGCTAATTTTCGCCTTGTATTTTGTTTTAAAAAAAGGCCATAAAAAAGTTTTGGGCTGTTCACAGCATCATATCCTCCCACGATTATTAGTTTGGGTTTTTGAAAGCATTCCGCCCAAAAAAAGGGAATTGCTGTATGATAATCATTAAACCAACTTACAACCGCATCTGCCTTACGAATATAGAAAAAGCCAAGTAAAGCCTCTCGAAGCCTATTCCATGCAAATCGAATTGGATCTTTAAAAGGAGGTGAAGTAATTAATTTTACATGATGCCCTTGTTTTTCAAGAAGCGCTTTGTCTTTTAATACAAATGTGTTTTGTACCGAGCACAATAAAACTATGCTTTTGTAATGTTTATTTTCACTTTTCATCTGTAATTAAAAATTGATCCAGAACATCCGCTATTTTTCGATTGTCTGAAACCCGAGGGACTTTATTTTGTCCCCCTAATTTTCCCTCTTGTTTCATGTAAGCATTAAAACCGTCCTTTTGAACTAAACGGATTTTAAGGGGTTGCAAAACTTTACCTACAATTAAATCAGCATAATAAATATTTTTATTTTGCATGGCCTTGTCAACTTTTAAAGCGAAAGAATTCAAGTCTTTCGGGGAGGTGTCAAATTCAATATACCATTCATGAAAAGGGAGCCCCGTTGTTGGGTTAACTTGGGGGGCAACTGTAAATTCTCTAATTAAAACAGGTTCCGTTTCTGTTTCTACCGCTTGTTGAATGGCTTCTTCTACCTCACTTACTATTACGTGTTCACCAAAAGCTGAGATGAAATGCTTAATACGACCAGTCACTCTAATTTTAAATGGCGCTTTAGAAGTAAATTGTATGGTGTCGCCAATATTGTAGCGCCACAGTCCTGCTGTACTAGAAATAATCATAACGTAATGTATTCCTAATTCTACCTCTTCAAGACTATGAATAGTGGGCGCTGAATCAAAAAAAGTATCTGCTTTTACAAATTCATAGAAAATGCCATGATCAAGAAGTAATAATAGGCCAGGGTTATTTTGATCATTCTGATAGGCAAAAAAGCCTTCTGAGGCAGGATAAAATTCAATACTGTCTGGAGAACGTCCAATAAGTTTATTAAAAATAGCTCGATATGGTTCGAAATTTACCCCCCCATAAACAAATAAAGAAAAATTAGGGAAAAGTTTTCCAACTGGTTTTCCTGATGCTTTGTTTAATCGTTCAAAATACATTTGAACCCACGATGGAATTCCTCCAATTAAAGTCATGTTTTGATTGCGTGTTTCTTCAACAATTGCGTCTACTTTTGTTTCCCAGTCTTCAATACAATTGGTTTCCCAACTAGGTAATCTATTTTTTTGAAGGTATGAAGGCACATAATGGGCTACTATCCCTGAAAGCCTCCCTAAGGCAACTCCATTTTTATCTTCTAAAACTGGACTCCCTTGTAGAAAAATGTGTTTTCCGTTCAGCAAACTCGTGTTTTTTGTTGTATGAATGTAATTAAGTAATGCTTCTCTAGCTGCTCTTATATGCTGAGGCATGGAGTCTACAGTAATGGGTACATATTTTGCTCCAGAAGTTGTGCCACTTGACTTGGCATAGTATTTAGGCCTTCCGGGCCATAAAATATCTTTTTCTCCCTTCAGCACTCGGTCTAAATAGGGCCGCAATCCTTCATAATCACGAATGGGAATAGAGGCTTGAAAACTTTTCAAGTCAGTAATTTTATTGAAATTATGGTCTATCCCAAAAATGGTCTTTTGACCTTTATGAAGTAATTGTTCAAGGGTCTTATTCTGAGCTTTATAAGGTCTTTCAATCCATTTTTTGTTGATCCTATGGACCCATGCGGCATAGAGTTTTGCCCCAAATGCTTTTATCATGGTTGGGTGAAATTAAAAAAGTTCTCGGGGTTCATTGGGTAACCTTCTATCCAGAGTTCAAAATGAAGATGAAACCCTGTACTTAGCTCTCCTGTATTCCCCGCGCTTGCTATTACTTCTCCTGCCAAAACGGATTCGCCTTGCGATTTAGTTAAGGATGCGTTGTGTTTATACACTGAAAGCACTCCAAAAGAATGTTCAATAATAATTACAAATCCTGTTTGTGCCGTCCATTCTGAAAAAATTACTGTCCCATCTGCAATAGATTTGATGGGTGTGTTTTGTTTTAGAACAATATCTACTGCAAAATGATTTTCTTCCGTATTAAAACCTTGTGAAATAGGGCCGAGGGCAGGGGGAAGCAAAAGATCATTTAATTCAAGCTCTGACGATATGTTTGGGTTGAATTTTTCTTGTTGTGCTACAAAAGCACGAAGAAGAGAGTCTTCAGGGACGATGGAAACGGGTTCATTATTATTTTGCTCGTTCTCGTTTAAACCTAAATCAGAGGTTTCAGGATCTTGATAGTCAATATCTTCCGCAAAAACAGACCTAACTGCATTTAGGTATTGAAGGTTTTGATTGTAAATCTCAATTAATGAATCCGTTACAAATATGTTTTGTGTCGCTTTTTTCCGTAATTCATTAGAATCGTAGCCAGGAATGTACTCTTTCATTGGAGTATATGCAATAAGGGCAAATATACCTGCAGTCAGTGTTGCAAGAATAAAAATTGAAAGTAAAAATATTCCAATTCTTGAAATACGAAGTTGAATTTGTTCTTCAAAGGTATCTTCATTCACAATTACCATCCGGTAGGGATTGAAGAGAATTTTGTGTAGACTTTTTTTCTTTTTTTCTTGAGTTTCCATGGCCTACAAAGATACGGATAAGTTTAGCGGACTAAAATACACTTTATTTTTTCCTATTAGCGAAACTAAATAATTCTGTACATTTGTTATAAATAAGATAACATCATGTTTACATTAATTTTTCTTGGTATGATAGGTGGCCCTCAAATAATATTAATAATTGCTGTTGTGCTTTTACTTTTTGGTGGACGAAAAATTCCTGAATTAATGAGAGGATTAGGAAGTGGGATAAAAGAATTTAAAAACGCAACCAAAGAGGATGCCCCTTCTGATAAAAAAGAAAAGCTAGAAAAATAAGTATCATAACTCTTGTTTGAGCGTACTAATAATTGTGTTTAGCTCAAACATATATTCTCTTTTACTTTCTGAGGGTGCGAAGGCAAAGCCTTCTATAACCATCCATTGATTTCTAATAGTGTCTTTTACCATGTAATTGACAAATGGCCCTGCCATAAAGTCATTTGCAACTTCCCAAGTCCCTTTAGTAAGATAGCTTGTTTTTCCATCCAGTTCTGTTTTATAATAGTATGGCAAAAAGGCTTTTTCTGTTATTAAATAACTCCCCTCCAAGCGGCCCGGAACATAAACTTTACCTATCGAATCTCTAATCTCGGGAATGCGTTGTGACAGATTTCCTTCCAATGCTCCTTCTGGCAACGTGTAGGCAATTATATTTAAATGCCCTTTCAAAATGGGTTTTTGAATCCAAACAAAATTGGTGGTGTCTTTTAAGGTATTATAAGCAGTAGGATAAGTTAAGGAATATCCAAATCTTGTTTGAAGTGTAGTTTCGTTTGATAATGATTTATTGATTCGTCTTAGTTTTTCTTTCCGTTCATTTTCCGCAAATGTTTGCCGAACTAATTTTTCATTTTCTTCAAAATAAAATGTTTGTATTTCCTCATCATTCCCTGATACTACTGCCAAAATCTGAGGTCTCGCAAATTGATTTTGTGCAAGTTGAAATTGAGCAATAGTGTCGTTTCTAAACCAAAGAATGTTTCTACTTTGTCTTGCAAATCCAGTAAAGGCTTTGGGTGGCATATAGATCAACGTATATTGAGGCTCATCTATTGGAAGCCCTTCATAAACTTGTTCAAGATTATTTCTAACTGTAGATCCTAAGGCTCCATTCCAGTCCTTTTCAGGCATAACAATTGTCACGTGATTTAAATTTCCGCTTGATTCCGGAACAAAAGCATTGTTTTTTGAAATACTGTTTGAACAGGAGAATATAAGTATAGAGATAAGAGAAAGGAGTTTAGCTTTCATTTTTATTCTTGTAAAGCTTCAATGCCTGGTAATGATTTCCCCTCAAGGCTTTCAAGCATTGCTCCGCCACCTGTACTAATGTAACTCATTTTAGGCGCCAAGCCGAATTGCTTAACCGCTGCAACAGAATCGCCTCCGCCAACAAGTGAAAAAGCGCCTTTTTTGGTTGCTTCACCTATAGACTCTCCAATAGCAATGGTGCCTTGAGCAAAAGAAGGAAACTCAAATACCCCCAAAGGACCGTTCCATAAAATTGTTTTGCATTCTAAAACGAGATTGTGAAATTGTTTTATGCTTTTTGGTCCTGCATCCATCGCTTCCCAGCCATCTGGAATTTTCATTACATTAAATACTTTTTGCTCTGCCTCATTACTAAAGGAATTGCCCGCAACAACATCTGTGGGAAGGTGAATTTTTACTCCTTTTTTCTTTGCCTTTTCTAATAGAGACAATGCATAATCACAATACTCTGGCTCACAAATTGAATTTCCTACAGATCCTCCTAGTGCTTTGGTGAACGTATAAACCATTCCTCCACCGATAAGTAAGTGATTGACTTTTTCTAAAAGACTTTCTATAATTGTTATTTTTGTTGAAACTTTTGCCCCTCCAATGATTGCCAATATAGGGGTTGCTCCTGTTTTCATTACTTTTTCAATTGCTAAAACCTCTTTTTCAAGCAGTGCCCCAAAACATTTTTTTTCATTAAAAAATTGAGCCATAATTGTTGTGGAAGCATGTGCGCGGTGGGCTGTTCCAAAAGCATCATTTACGTATATTGTTCCTAGTTGTGCTAATTGTTTAGAAAAAAGCAGATCGCCTTCTGTTTCCTCCTCATGAAAGCGTAAGTTTTCCATTAGTAACACTTCGCCTGGATTTAAATTTGCAGCTTTTTTTTCAGCTGCTTGACCGACTGTTGTTGAGCAAAATTGAACTGGTGTTTTTAATGCGTCTGAAACTGTGGTTACAATTTTTTGTAGTGATTGACTAGGGTCAATACCCTTTGGACGTCCTAAATGAGATAATAAAACACAACTCCCTCCTTGAGCGCGGATATAATCGATAGTCGGTTTTGCAGCTTCAATACGGGTTCGGTCGGTAACTTCTCCTTTATCATTAAGAGGGACATTAAAATCAACGCGAATTACCGCACGTTGGTTGGCAAAAGAAATATCTTTAAGTGTGCGCATGTATGAAAAATTTTTTCAAAAATACGACAATGGTTGACCCTATCAAGGAAATTTTAAAAGAACTATTGTTCCCGTTTTGAGATATGAGAAGAACTGTATCTTTATACTATGAATTGGGAAGGCATAATTGGGCAAAAGCAATTAATTGTACAGCTGGAAAAACTTATCCAAACAAACCAAGTTCCCCACGCACAACTTATAAGTGGTCCTTTTGGATATGGTATGCTTTCAATCGCCCTATCGTTTAGTAAAAATCTATTGTCCTTTGGAGCCCATGAAGCTCACCACTCATATTTAGCAGATTTACATTTTATCTACCCTGTTGTAAAAAAAGGGACTGAAAAACATGCCTATTCAAGTGATTATGCCACCGAATGGGATTCTTTTATTAAGAAATCTCCATATGGAAACTATACTGATTGGTTTGAGTCAATTGGTGCTGGAAATAAACAAGGGCTCATAGGGGTTGCAGAAATTGAGAAGTTACATCAAAAAATGCAACTAAAGTCTTTTGATGGGAATGGAAAAGTATGTATCCTATGGGGTGCAGAAAAAATGAATTCTTCTGCAGCTAACTCCTTTTTAAAGCTTTTAGAAGAGCCCCCAAAAAACACCTTTTTTATTCTTTTAGTAGAAGATAATGAACAGGTTTTACCAACCGTTCATTCACGTTGCCAAACTTTTGCTTTAGGACCCATTGAACATCAGGTTTTGCTAGAAAAAATCCCTCCCACTTTTGCAGGAAATAAAGATCAACTAGTATCCCTTGCAAATGGAGATTATGCAAGACTTCTCCGCTTACTTTCTGAAGAGGGTGTTGGTGCTTATGAAGCATTATTGGTTGAAGGATTAAGAACTGCCTTTAAGGCTCGAGGAAATAAAAGGGTGGTCTTGTCTTTAATGGAATGGGCTCAAAAAATATGTGTCCTCGGTCGTGAAGAACAAAAGGATTTTTTAGCCTTTTCTATTCAATTTTTTAGAGATGCTTTTTTAACAAATTATGCTCTTGATAAAATCATCCATTTTAAAGCTGAAACAGATTTTGACCTTACAAAATTTTCTCCATATGTTAATACAAATAATATAAGACCCTTAGTTCAATTATTTGAGGACGCGTATCGTTATATTCAAGGAAATGCAAATGCAAAAATGGTGTTCACTGATTTAAGTCTACAGATATCAAGACTTATCAATTCAAAATGATTTTTTAAAAACAAAAATTAGAGATGAAAACTTCTTGTTATAAACAGATTTAAGCGTAAAATAAACACCTTTAATAAAACCAATAAGTACGGATAAATTTGTCCCTTTTGCCCTTTCAGATAAATAACTAATATAAAATGCATCTAGCCAAAGCGGTTTTTGGGAAATACATTCAAAACCATGGATTTTTGCCAACTTTTTTAAACCATGGGGTGTAAAATGCCATAAGTGTCGTGGGACATCTAAAGCAGCCCAATCTGAAGCATAATGTCTTGCGTCATTACTTTCCCAATTGGGGACTGCAATTATCAACTTTCCGGAAGTGTCTAAAAGTGTATTTAACGATTTAAAAACATAGTTAAGGTTGGGAAGGTGTTCTAAAACGTGCCAAAGGGTGATTAGTGAATACTTTCTTTCTTTGGGCACGTTACTTATTGATTTATAATGTGTTATGTTGATTGTATGTTTTACTGCCTCATTATAAGGTTCAACAACCTCAATTTGAAAGCCTTTTTTTTTCATAAATTTTGCAAAGGTGCCTGTTCCGGCACCAATGTCTAATATTATTCCCGATGAGTAATATAAACGTATAAGCTTCCATTTCCTGAATAACATTATATGTTGAAAAACTCTATAAACTCTATCAATTAAAGTCTTATGATAAATTTTATGAGAATCATATTCTTTAGAATTGTAATAAGACTCTAAGGGTAGATTTGAAGAAACATCTGTTTGGGCTAATCCTCTTTCTTCATCCCAATAAATTGAAAATTCTTTTTTTGAGACCAAATGGTCTTTAGCTTTGAAAACTAAAGTTTTTCCTTTCATAGTGTTCCACGTGAAACAATTCTTTTAGCGTCCCATTGCAACTAACAAAACGCTAATATCACTAGGATTAATTCCGCTAATTCTAGAAGCTTGAGCAAGAGTTGATGGACGTATCTGATCTAATTTTTCTTTAGCTTCATAGGATAAAGAAGCCAAACAATCAAAATTAAAACCTTTAGGAATTTTGATGTTTTCTAAACGTTTTAACTTGTCTGCGTTTTTGCGCTCTTTATCTATGTATCCCGCATATTTAATTTCAATTTCAGCTTGTTCAAAAGCTTCATCTGTTATGCTGTTATCTAACAAATACTGATGTAATTCATGCTGCATAAAAATATCAGATCGATTAATGCTAGGGCGAGCTAGTAATTTAGAAAACTTGTCTGTTTGTTTTACGGTTTGTTCGTTTTTAGATAACAATAGAGCGTTGGTTTTCTCAAGGTTAAAACTTGTGTTTTGTAAAAACTGAACTAAGTTGATTCTTTGTCTGTTTTTATTTTCCACTTGGCGAAGTCTTTCATCATCTGCTAAGCCTAATGTGTGTGAAATTGGTGTTAATCTTTCGTCTGCATTGTCTTGTCGTAATAAGGTTCGATATTCTGCTCTTGACGTAAACATTCTGTATGGTTCTTTTGTGCCCTTTAAAATTAGATCGTCAATTAAAACGCCTATATATGCTTCTTCTCTGCCTAAAACAAAAGGGGCTTTCTCTGTACATTTTAAATGAGCATTGATTCCCGCCATGATTCCTTGTGCTGCAGCTTCTTCATAACCTGTTGTTCCATTTATTTGACCTGCAAAAAATAGGTTTTTGATTGACTTTGTCTCTAGGTTATGATACAATTGTGTGGGCGGAAAATAATCGTATTCTATGGCATATCCAGGCCTGAAGAATTTTACGTTTTCAAAACCCTTAACCTTTTTAAGAGCGCGGTATTGAATATCGTCTGGAAGAGAAGTAGAAAATCCATTTACATATACTTCAACCGTATTCCAACCCTCAGGTTCTACAAAAATTTGATGTTGTGATTTATCGCTAAAACGATTGATTTTATCTTCAATAGAGGGGCAATACCTTGGTCCTGTGCTTTGAATTGAACCATTAAACATTGGGGAACGATCAAATCCGGATCGTAATATATCATGTACTTCATCACTTGTGTGGGTAATGTGGCAGCTTCTTTGTTTCTTTAAAGGTAATGTATGAGAGGAGTATGAAAATTTACTTGGGCTTTCGTCTCCGGGCTGCTCTTCCATTTTAGTGTAATCTAATGACCGGCCATCAACACGAGGCGGTGTTCCTGTTTTCATTCGGCCAGACTCAAAGCCATGGTTCAATAAAGATTGTGTTAACCCTATGGCTGCTTTTTCACCTGCTCTTCCTCCTCCAAAATTCTTTTCGCCAATATGGATTAAGCCATTTAAAAAAGTTCCATTAGTCAATATTACTGTTTTACTATAAATTTTTAAACCTAATGATGTTACAACACCAACTATTGTTTGCTTTTCTACAAGAACATCAACAATCATTTCTTGATAAAAATCAAGGTTTTGTGTTTCTTCTAACATCTGCCGCCACTCAAGAGTAAAAAGGCTCCTGTCAGATTGCACTCTGGGGCTCCACATCGCGGGACCCTTTGATTTGTTTAGCATTTTAAATTGAATTGCCGAACGGTCAGAAACTATGCCGCTATATCCTCCCAAGGCATCTATCTCTCGTATAATTTGTCCCTTGGCAATTCCCCCCATAGCTGGATTACACGACATTTGTGCCACGTTTTGTAAATTCATTGTGACTAAAAGTGTTTTAGACCCCATGTTGGCGGCGGCAGCGGCGGCTTCACAGCCTGCGTGACCCGCTCCTACAACAATTACATCGTATTTTGATTCAAACATTTGAAATTTGTTTCACGTGGAACATTTTAATAAAAGCGTTTTCTTTTTTTCTCATCTCAATTTTTTGTTTATCCGTTTTGTCATTCCACCCCATGCAATGCAAAGGCCCATGCGAAATTATCCTAAGCGTCTCATTTTCAACACTTTCGCCGGTTTCTTTAGCTGAGTTTTGAATCGCCCAATAGGAGATGTAAAATTCTGCTTCTAATTCTTGCTCTTTAGAATAATCAAAAGTGATGATATCTGTATGAGTATCGTGATTTAAATACTTTTTATTCATTTCCAAAAGAGATTCTTTAGAGACAAAATTATATTGAAGCCGTTTGTATTGATAGCCTTGTTCATGAATAAAATCATGAAGAGTGGCTATTAGTCTTAATAGCTCTATACATTTCGGTAAATCAACAAAAGTTATTATCGCTTTTATTTTTTGCAAATATAACGGTTTTGAAACCTGAATTATATTGATTCGCCAAGAAGCGCTTATCTTTGACGAAAAAAATGGAGCGCGTACGATTTGCACCTAGCCCCACAGGGCCTTTACATATTGGAGGTTTACGAACTGCCATATTCAACTATCTATATGCGCGCAAACATAAAGGGGCGTTTATTTTAAGAGTAGAAGATACGGATCTAAATCGTTATGTAGAAGGAAGCGAAAGATACATTCAAGAGTCCCTGGAATGGTGTGGAATGGTTCCTGATGAAGGTCCTTTCAACGGTGGATCTCTAGGACCATATCGTCAAAGTGAGAGAAAATCTATCTACCTTGAATATATTCAAATTTTGTTAGCTAAAGGAAAAGCATATTACGCGTTTGATTCTACAGATGAATTATCTGCGGCTAGAAGTCTTGCGGAACTTCAAGGAGAAACTTTTCGTTATGGTGCGCACAACCGTGCAAACTTTGTGAACAGTCTAACTTTAAATGAGAATGAAATTGAAGAAAGAAAAAAGGGGGATTACGTTATACGTTTGAAGGTTGATCCTGGAGCTATAATTTCTGTTTTTGATGAAGTTAGAGGAACAGTTTCTGTAGCAACTGATGAATTGGATGATAAGGTCTTGATGAAAAGTGATGGAATGCCTACTTATCACTTTGCTAATGTAGTAGATGATTATTTGATGAAAATAACGTGTGTTATTCGAGGAGAGGAGTGGTTACCTTCATTGCCCCACCATCAATTATTATATAACGCTTTTGATTGGAAGTCTCCAAAATTTATGCATCTTCCTTTAATTTTAAAGCCTAATGGAAAAGGGAAATTGTCTAAAAGAGATGGTGATAAAGATGGGTTTCCAGTATTTCCTTTACAATGGAAAGACAATGTTGGTTTTAAAGAAAAAGGATTCCTTCCTGAAAGTATGGTAAATTATTTGGTATTATTGGGTTGGAATAGTGGCAAAGAGGATGAATTCTTTACTCTTTCCGAGCTAGAGGGGCTGTTTTCGGTATCAGGTGTTCAAAAGGGTGGGGCGCGTTTTGATTATGAAAAAGCGCGGTGGATAAATCATCAACACCTGCTTAAAAAAACACCTCAAGAACTTTTAACGTTAGAGGCTTTTAAATTGGCTTTAAATAATTTTTCGTTCGATCAAAAGTTTAAAATAGCCACTATTATCAAAGATCGACTTTACACTTTAGATGATATTCAAGAGGAAGTTAAAATATTCAATACGCCATATCCTTTTGATAATGATGCTATTGAAAAATTACTGCCAAAAAATCCTCTACAAGTGTTACAAAAAGCTGAAAGTATTTTAAACTCTGGGGAGCATACAGTTGCTTTAAAAGAGACTCTTTTGGATTGGGCAAAAAAGCAATCTATAAGTGTTGGCGTGTTGATGCAGTCTCTACGAATTGCTTTGGTGGGTAAGCTCACTGGGCCTGATTTATTTGACATTATTGAAATCTTGGGAAATTCGGTATCTTTATTAAGAATTAAAAACGCAATTTCTTACATTAACCTTAAACAAAAATCATGAGTATACTCCCCTATTTCTTGTTTGGACTCACTGTCTTTTTAATCCTTTCGGGTTTATTTATTGTTAAACAACAAACGGCCGCTATTATTGAACGGTTTGGTAAGTTTATTGCAATTCGGCAATCGGGCTTGCATTTAAAAATCCCCTTGATTGATAAAATCGCAGGGCGAATCAGTTTGCGTATTCTTCAACTAGATGTAATCGTTGAAACAAAAACGAAAGATGATGTTTTTGTCAAATTAAAAGTTTCTGTTCAATATAAAGTAGTTCAAGAAAAGGTATATGATGCCTTCTATAAACTTGATTATCCTCAAGATCAGATAACATCCTACGTTTTTGATGTTGTAAGGGCGGTTGTTCCAAAAATGAAATTAGACGATGTATTCGAAAAAAAGGATGATATAGCAAACGCTGTTAAAGGAGAGTTAAATGATGCGATGATTAATTACGGATATGATATTATTAAAGCATTAGTTACTGATATTGATCCTGATGCAGAAGTTAAAGCTGCAATGAACCGTATTAATGCGGCAGAAAGAAAAAAAGTTGCTGCACAATATGATGGAGATGCTGAGCGCATTTTTATCGTCGAAAAAGCAAAAGCAGAAGCAGAAAGTAAACGCTTACAAGGACAAGGTATAGCAGATCAAAGAAGGGAAATTGCTAGAGGGCTTGAAGATTCGGTTGATGTGTTAAACAATGTTGGAATTAATTCACAAGAGGCATCTGCATTAATTGTAGTAACACAACATTACGATACGCTACAATCAATTGGTGAGTCAACAAACAGTAATTTGATTTTACTGCCTAATTCGCCACAAGCTGGGAGTGACATGTTAAACAATATGGTTGCTTCTTTTACGGCAAGTAATCAAATTGGTGAAGCAATGAAAGCCCAAAATCAAAAATTAAAGGGCGCTGTTACCAAAAAGCAAGCTAAAAAAGGAACTACTGATTAAGGGTTTTGCTTAGCCCATGTGTCTTTAAGGCCAACGGTTTTATTAAATATCATCTTTTCAGCTGAAGAATCTGTGTCAACAGCAAAATAGCCTATTCGCTGAAATTGGTATCGGTCTCCTGGGGATGCTTTTTTAACGCTTGGTTCTGCGAATCCGGTTATTATTTTTAAAGAATTTGGATTTAAATACGATTTGAAATCTACCGCTTTGTCCTGATCGGGCGCTTCTTCTTGAAAAAGCCTGTCATATAAACGAACCTCTATGGGTAGGGCTTCTTTTTGATTAACCCAATGAAGCGTCCCTTTTACTTTGCGTTTACTTTCTTCTGTTCCACTTCCGCTTCGACTATCTGGGTCATAGGAACATAAAATTTCAATAATATTTCCTTGTTCATCCTTAACTACAGACTCCGCTTTGATAATGTAAGCGTTTTTTAAACGAACCTCATTCCCAATAGATAATCTAAAAAATTTTCTGTTGGCCTCTTCTTTAAAATCCTCTCTTTCAATATAAAGATATTTAGAGAATTGTAGCGAACGGTTTCCAAGCTGAGGCTGTTCTGGATTAATTTCTCCCTCTAGCGTCTCTGTATAATCATTTGGATAGTTTGTAAGGGTCAATTTAACTGGATCTAATACAGCCATTATTCGAGGGGCTGAAAAATTTAAATCTTCTCTGACACAATGTTCAAGTAAAGAAAGGTCAATTACGTTATCTCTTTTAGCTACTCCGGCTGTTTCTACAAAAGTGCGTAATGCTTTTGGAGTATACCCTCTCCGCCGTAACCCTGCAATTGTTGGCATTCTAGGGTCGTCCCATCCATTTACATGTCCACCATCTATTAATTCCATTAATTTTCTTTTGCTAGTAACGGTATAGGAAAGGTTCATTCTAGCAAATTCTCGTTGTTTTGGACGTAACGTTTCTAAGGGACTTAGTGCATCTAAAAACCAATCGTAAAGATCGCGATGGGGTTTGAACTCTAACGAACATAGTGAATGTGAAATGTGTTCTAAAAAATCTGATTGCCCATGTGTCCAATCATAAAGCGGGTAAATACACCATTGGTTACCAGTTCTGTGGTGAGATTTATATAGAATTCTATACATCACTGGGTCGCGAAGTAACATATTGGAAGCTGTCATGTCAATTTTTGCACGTAATACATGAGTTCCTTCTGGGTGCTTCCCATCGCGCATTTCAATAAATAAGTTTTTGTTCTCTAATATCGATCGATTTCTAAACGGACTGTTGATGCCAGGCGATGTGGGGGTTCCTTTTTGATTTGCAATGTCTTCTGATGATTGTGAATCAACATAAGCAAGTCCTTTATCGATTAATAAATGAGCCCATTTATATAGTTGTTCAAAATAATCTGAGGCATAACATTCATTATCCCAATGGTAGCCAAGCCAAGTAATGTTTTCTTTTATAGCGTCTACATACTGTTGTTCTTCTTTAGCGGGATTAGTGTCGTCAAATCGCAGGTTTACAGGTGCTTTGTACCGCTGCCCAAGGTTAAAATTGATACAAATCGCTTTAACATGACCAATATGAAGGTATCCGTTGGGTTCGGGGGGAAAGCGAAATCGTAATTGTTGGGGAGAAAAACCATGTTTTATTTCTTCTTCAATAAGATGCTCAATAAAATGCAAAGGGCGATCCATAGCGCTTTTTTAATTTGTGTAAAGATAAGCATTGAGAATGATGAACCGAAAGAAGAAAACAGTGATTATATTTACGCATAATTATGGGAAAAATTTTTTTAAAAAATATTCGTCTTTATGCCTATCATGGATGCATGGATGAAGAGGAAAAAATAGGGAGTGATTACATCATTAATCTATCGGTATCAACTGATTTAGATCCGTCGTCTAAAAGTGATAGGTTATTGGATACGGTAGATTATGTAGCATTACACAACATTGTAAAAGATGAAATGAAAGTACGCTCAAAACTTTTAGAGCACGTTGCACAACGTATATTATTACGTGTTATTAAAGAACATCGCGCTGTAAAAAAAGCCGATGTAATGGTTTCTAAGTGCAATCCGCCTATTGGTGGAAACGTAGAGGAGGTGGTTGTAAAAAGAGCCTTAAAAAGATCTGCTTTAGATTTAGATTAAAGTCGTATTTTTGACGCATGGCATCGTGGCCGAGTGGCTAGGCAGAGCTCTGCAAAAGCTTGTACAGCGGTTCGAATCCGCTCGATGCCTCTATTTTTTTTCGTAATAAATTTTTCCTCCCAAGCTTTTTTGTGTTGTTTTAATCTCTGGATTAGAATATATACGTAGCACACTTCCTCCAAGAACAAGAGCATCAATTCTACTTTCTGGCGAAACGTAAGCGTATCCTCCGCCTATTAAATGGATTTTAGCTTGAGGTAAAATCATTTCTTCTAGTTCGCAACTTGATCCTGTTGTTCCTTTAAGAAAAAGAGTGCTTGTGGTCCCTTCTAACACTATTCGCCCGCCTAAAGAAGCATACAAATCTATATGATCTGTTTGTAAAGAAAGGTTAATTTGGCTATTGTTTTTTGCAACTAGGGAAGTTGTTGTCTGTCTTAATATTTGTGGTGAGGAAATGCGCGCACCTTGAAGCGCTTCAATCCTCTTTAGTGTTCTTGTAAAATACAAATCTATTTTAGTTTTCCCAGGATTTAATATATTTTCAGATTCAAGTTTAATTCGCAAAGTATTATTTTTCATTGATAAAATAACCGCATCTTTATTTTCGCCAGTAATTATCGCCTTGTTGCTTTCTGAAGGAATAAGGTTTAATTCAATTTTTGAAAACACTTTTATTCCCTCAAATGGTCCTGTGGTTAAAGTCCTCTTATCTGAATCTTGCCCTTGCAGTATATAAAATGTAAATAACAAGAAATAAAGACTTTTATAATTCTTCATAGCCCACACAAAATTAATCAAGCGGAATAAAATCAAGAAACCTTTTTGCTACACTCACTTTTTTTACTTTTATTTTAATAGGGTCACCTAATTGATACACTTTTTGTGTTTTTTTCCCTATATAAGCATGGTGATCTATATCATAAATATAATAATCATCTAAGAGGTCAACTGTTCTAATCATTCCCTCACATTTGTTTTCAGTAATCTCAACGTACAAGCCACGATCAGTTACTCCTGAAATAATTCCTTCGAAAACTTGCCCAATTTTATCTTGCATAAAAACCATTTGCATGAATTTAATTGAGTCTCTTTCTGCTTTTGTGGCAAGTTGTTCTCTTTGAGAAGAATGAATACAAGCCTCATTGAGATAAGATTCACTTTGTCCCGCTTTATTGTTAAGAAATTTTTCTAGAGCACGATGTACTAATATATCAGGATATCTTCTTATTGGTGATGTAAAATGAGTATAAAAATCAAATGAAAGGCCATAATGACCTATATTATTGGTACTATATTCTGCTTTTGACATGCTTCTTAAGGCAAGCGTATCAATTAAGTTTTGTTCTCTTTTGCCCTGACTCTGTTTCAGGAGTGTATTTATCTCTTTATGAACATTTTTCCCTTTTGGATTAAAACGGTAACCAAAACCAGAAACTAATTTTTTTAAGTTAAAAAGTTTCTGAGGATCTGGTTCGTCATGAACCCTATAAACAAAGGGAATTTTATTTTCTTTAAAAAGCGTAGCAACCCTTTTATTAGCTAATAACATAAACTCTTCTATCAGTTTATTTGAATCTTTAGCACTTTTAAAGAATACTGATTCTGGTTTTTGTTCTTGGTTTAATTGAAAAGCAACTTCTTGACGATCAAAAGATATTGCTCCATTTATCATCCTTTTATTTCTTAACCTTTTTGCAATTGCATTAAGGGTATCTATAGAAATTTTTACCTCTTGTGGTAAGATATAAGATTTAGACGTGAGTGATACAGATGCATCAACTTCATTTATATTTTTATCAATTACATATTGAACCTCTTCATATGAAAAACGATAATCTGAATGAATTACTGTTCTTCCAAACCATTCATTTTTTATTTCTCCTTTATCGTCAAGCAGAAAAATTGCTGAAAAGGTAAGTTTATCTTCATTAGGCCGTAAAGAACATAAAGTGTTGGATAGTATTTCTGGAAGCATTGGTACAACTCGATCTACTAAATAAACAGAGGTTGCCCTATTATATGCTTCTTGATCTAGTATTGAATTTGGTGTTACATAATGAGATACGTCAGCTATATGAATTCCTACTTCAAAAAGGACGTCATTAAGTTTTTCAAAAGAGAGAGCATCATCAAAATCCTTTGCGTTTATAGGATCTATAGTAAAAGTTAGTTTTTGTCTACAATCTTTTCTTCTTTTAATTTCATTTTCATCAATTTTAGCAGGAAGTAAAACCGCTTCTTTTTCAACTTCATCTGGGAAAGTATACGGAAGGCCGTACTCATGAAGAATCGCGTGTATTTCTGTTTCTGATGTTCCTGGTACGCCTAATGATTTAATAATTTTTCCGTCAGGGCAGTCATTAAATGGTTTCCAACCATTAAAAATCACAACAACCTTGTCTCCGTTTTTATATTGTTCTAAATACTGCTTATCTACAAAAAAATCTGTATATACATTACTCCCTTTACAAACAACAAAAGCAAAATCTTTTTGTTTTTCTAGAATACCAACATATTCTTTAGTGCTTCTTTCAACTATACTTTCTATAATACCAACGAAATTATTCTTTTCATGATGAACACTTACTTCTACAAGATCTCCATGGAGGGCTTTATTAAGATTTTTTTTTGGAATAATTATTTCTTCATCATAACTCTCTAAATTAACTTTCCCTTTTCCGGTTGGTAAAATACTTAATGTTGTTTCAAAGGTTTTGGTGAGATTTTGGATATAATGATATTGCCCTTTTTTTTGCTCTCCTATTTTGTTCTTTTTACTAAGAATTGCTAAGGTTTTTATAATTGTATTTCTTCCTTTAGTATCATTAATTTCAAGGGCTGAAGCTATTTGTTTATAATTTACAATCGCTTTAGGTTTTGACTTTAAGTAAATGAGAATTTTTTCTTCTATTCTTTTTCGTTCCTTTTTTTTATTTGACATATAAATTTTTAACTCAACAAAGGTACAACATTACCAATGCTTGTTTATTAACATTATATACACCATTATTTATAATCTTTTAAAAAATCTAAAAAATTATGTTTATTATGATAGGCAGTTAATTGTAAGTATAATTTTTGTTTAAAGTTTTTGTTTTCTTTAAATCTTGTTTTTTATTTTTTAATATATCATGATTATAAACAACATAAAATGTTTATTATCAATTATTTATATAAATAATTAAAGTATGTTAATATATGTTTTTGTTTATAAAAAAACCAAAAAAAAAAGTGAAAAATGTTTATTTCCTCCAAAAACGTGTTTATAAAAAAGCAACAAAAAAAGATTAAATAAGGAAGCTTTTCATTTAAAATTAATAATCAGTTTTTAAATTATAAAAAACAATAATTATTTATATTTTTTATTCACACATAATTACTATAACTATAAACACGTTTTACACAAAAGCAAGAATATGTACATTTACAAAAAAACAATACAATGACAATAAGTATCGGAAACGATCATGCGGGACCGGAATATAAAAAAGGAATTGTTAGCTTTTTAAAAAAAGCTGGGCATACAATAATCAATCATGGAACAGAAACATCAGAAAGTGTGGATTATGCAGATTTTATACATCCTGTAGCGAAAGATGTTTCAGAAGGAAAAGCATCTTTTGGTATAATAATATGTGGTAGCGGAAATGGTGCAGCAATGACAGCAAATAAACATCAAAAAATAAGAGCTGCTCTATGTTGGAGTGATGAAATTGTACATTTAGCTAGGGAACATAATGATGCAAATATTTTAAGTCTACCTGCTCGTTTCATTTCTTTACCACAAGCAATAAAAATGGTTGAAACTTTTTTAAACACCTCTTTTGAAGGAGGTAGGCATCAAAAAAGAATTAATAAGATTCCTTGCACTTAATGCAATTTTTAATTAAAAAATTTTTTGAATTACACTCAGAAGAGCTTTATGATATTCTAGCGCTTAGATCAGAAATTTTTGTTTTAGAACAAAAATGTATATACCAAGATATAGATTATCGTGACAAAGATGCAATTCATATAATTGGGTATGAAAATAAAGAGATTATTTGTTATGCTCGGATATTATCACCAGGCACAGTATATCCAAAACATACGGCTATTGGAAGAGTTTTGGTACGTGAACAATATAGAAAAAGGCAAAATGGTAATACTTTGATGAAAAAAGCAATATTTGTATGTCAAAAAGAGCATTTATCATATCCAATTAAAATTTCAGCTCAATCTCACTTAGACAAGTTTTATTCTGAATTAAACTTTAAATCGACAGGGAAACAATATATAGAGGACGGAATACCCCATCAAGAAATGATTTATATTTCTTCTTTATGATTTATTTTTTTAAAAAGAGTTTTACAATCAGCGTCTAGTTTTTGAAAATAAGGAAGCGAATTACCCGAAAAAATTAACATTCCAACACCTAAAAAAAAAGAGTCTTTATTTACTTTACTTAGTGCAGCACGGAGCTGTCTTTTGATTCGATTACGATCAACAGCCCGTCGAAATTTTGTTTTTGAAACAGCAACACCAACAAAAAAATCCGTGTGCGTTTCCTTTATAAAATAACGCAGCACAAGATCTCCGCTTTTTTGAGTAAAACCAGATTCAAAAAGAGAATCAATTTCTTTTTTGCTCTTTAATTGTTGCACTTTTATTATTGTTTTTGCGCGCTAAAATAATTATCACTTTTATCTACATCGGCCATTAAATTACTTGGGTCAATTACAATTGTTTCAATTTGTTCTTTAGGATAATTTAAAACCAAAGAATACATAGGATTGCCCCAAACCCAGTCTTTATGAACCTTCCAATTCATAGTATAAGGATTAACTTTTTCGCCTCGCATTAAATTAAACGGTATATAATGAAGTTCGCTAGTACCATTTTTGTAAACAACCAATATTTCAAGGGGCATTGGCATTAATTCCTTTCTAATTAGAGAAACCACAGAAGAATTAGCGTCGCCCACAATTGAAGCGATACCATAATCAATTTTGTTCGTTGTTTGTGTCCAATCGGTTAAAAACCACTGTAGTTGAAGTCCAGACACACGCTCAGCAATACGACGTAAATCATTCGGTTGAGGGTGTTTAAATTTCCATTCTGAATAATAAGTTCGCAAAATATCAAAAAGAACATCGTTGCCGACTAAATAACCCAACTGACCTAAAAAAACAGCTCCTTTATTGTATGCGGTACTTTCATAAGCAAAGTTATGCGAATAGCGGTTAGCATTAGTGCTCTGAGGCATTTCAACACCAGATGCCGCTAAATTATAATACCCTCTGTAAGATCCCTCTAATGGAAAATCGCGGTTTTGTTTTAAGATGTCATTTGAAGCTAAAGATGAAATAAAAGAAGTAAACCCTTCGTCCATCCATTCATGTTTTGTCTCATTAGTGGCTAAAACATGTTGAAACCAAGAATGTGCTAACTCATGGGCAGTAACACCAAACAAAGAGCCGTAATTTCGACCCCCTGTAATAAGAGTTAACATTGCATATTCCATTCCACCATCACCCCCTTGTACAACACTATATTGCTTGTAAGGGTAGTCACCAATTTTTTCATTGTAATAAGTCATTAATTCTGCTGTGTGTGGCTGAAGTTTTTTCCAATTGTCAATAATTTCTGGGTCATTTTTATAAAAGAAATGCAACGTTACTCCGTTTGGCCCCGGATAGGTATCATGTATATAATTATCATCTGCTGCCCACGTAAAATCATGGACCTGAGGCGCAATAAAATGCCATGTTACTTTTCCTTGTTTTGATTTTGGTTTTTCTCTTAAAGAATACCCTTTTCCAATATCCTCTGCATTTTGTAAGTATCCGCTTGCTGCAACGGTATAGTCTTTATCAATTGTAATTTTTACATCAAAATCACCCCAAACCCCATGAAATTCTCGCCCTGTGTAGGGATCTGTATTCCACCCTTCAAGGTCGTATTCGGCCATCTTAGGGTACCATTGTGCCATTGAAAAAGCAACTCCTTCTTTCGAGTTTTTTCCAGCTCTTCGAATAACATCAGGAACATGACCATTGAAATTTAATGCAAATGTAGCTTCTTGTCCGGGACCGATTGGCTCATTTAATTCAACCTCTAAGATAGTTTCAGAAAAAACAGTTTTGACCGGCACACCGTTTTGCGTTATATCGCTTACTTTTAAATAACCCTGTTGATCTTGTTGTAGAGAATCTAGATCAATGTCAAATCGGCGATTTTTGTCGGCCGCATTTTTTAAACGAATTGCCATTTCACTTCCAGGCTGAAAGGCATTAAAGTAAAGGTGATAAAATACTTTGTGTAATGTCTCAGGAGAATTATTGGTATAACGAAGAATTTGAGTGCCTGAGTAATTTGCAGACTCTACGTCAAGCGCAACCTCCATAGTATAATTAACAGCTTGTTGCCAATATTGAGAATATGACGATAGGACTAATAAAGAAAAAAAGAAGGACAAAACAGTTTTCATATAAAAAGGGTTAGTTTTCGTAAACAAATATACACTTTACCCTAAGAACCAAAACTTGAAAATAGTGTTGTGTGTGACTTCATACGCACTCCTTTTTCTGTTTGACACAATGACACTAACTCATGATATGGGTCGTGCTCTAAAAACAACAAGATGTTTTTTTCTTCAGCATCATTTAAAATAAGTTTTTTTTCTTGTAAAGTTAACAGAGGGCGAGTATCATATCCCATTACATAAGGAATGGGAAGATGTCCAACAGTTGGAATTAAATCAGCAGCATACAAAATCTTTTCTCCTCGATAATTTAAAAGAGGTAACATTTGCTTATCAGTATGGCCATCAACAATTATTATTGAAAAAGGAAAAGAAGCATCATCAATATAAGGCCCCGCTCCTTTAACAAATTGTAATTGACCGCTTTCTTCAATAGGCAGTATATTTTCAGGCAAAAAAGAGGCTTTTTCTCGGTCGTTGGGTTTTGTTGCCCACTCCCAATGGTTTTCATGCACCCAGTAAGTAGCATTTTTAAAAGCGGGAACTAAAAGACCATCAGGCCTACGCACAATTGCGCCACCGCAATGATCAAAATGAAGATGCGTAAAAAAAACATCCGTAATCTCGTCTTGATGAAATCCCGCCTTTTTCAATGAATGAGCCAAAGAATGAGGCCCCAGCAAACCATAATGACCAAAAAACGTATCGCCTTGTTTATTGCCCATACCCGTGTCAATCAAAATTAATTGGTTTCCCTCTTCAATAAGCATTAATCGCGAAGCCATATCTATTCTATTTTGAGCGTCAGCGGGATTTGTTTTCTGCCAAAGTACTTTTGGTACTACACCAAACATAGCACCGCCATCAAGCTTAAAATTTCCGGCTTCTATAGCATAAAGTGTCATGGCTTTAAGATTTTGATTCGCGCTAAAACATCGGTAGAAGTAAGGTATAAATATTCTTCATTTGCATCAAAACCACAATTGGCAGTAGCTTTTCCTACACGAATGGTGCCCCAATGCTCACCATTAGGCGAAATTACCAAAACACCACCCACAGGTCCAGTAGCAAATACCGCACCAGAAGAATGTACTCTTAAACCGTCAAACAAGCCTGCCCCAGAACGGTTAATTTGTTTTGCATCAAAAAAAATCCGCTCGTTTGATACCTCATCTCCGTTCCAATCAAAGGCAACGATATAGGATTTTTGACGATCAGAATTGGCAACATAGATAGTCTTTTCATCCTTAGACAAGGCAATTCCGTTGGGACGCGTTAAGGACCTTGACAGAAGCTTAACCTCCCCTTTTTTTGACCAAAGGTACACACCATTATAGGGCAATTCTTTGATAGGATCATTGTCTTGTTCTTTTAACCCGTATGGAGGATCCGTAAAGAGCAGATCGCCATTATCTAATACAACAATATCATTTGGGCTGTTAAAACGTGCGTCATTATTGAATTCAACAATCGTTTTGTATTGAGGAGTCTCAAAAAAAGGGCTGTTTAAAAGAGCAACCCTTCGGTCCCCATGTTGACACAACAGCAGACGACCATCTTTATTTAAAGCGAGTCCATTTGCCCCTTCATTTGTGCTGTGTGGCGCATGACCCGTCATACCACTTGGTGACAAAAACAAACGAAGGCCTTTTTCCTCTGTCCAGAGATACACTTTATTTTCAGGAACATCAGAAAACAAGACCCCATTTAGATCAGGAACCCAAACAGGTCCCTCTGCCCAACGAAAGCCTGAAGCAAGAATTTCAATGGAAGCATTAGGGGAAACAAATTGATTGAATTGTGGATTTAAAAGTTCAACCGACCCAATAGTGTTTTGCCCTATTAAAGAAGAATAAATAAACGATAGCAATAAAAAGTATTTGTACTTATGCACTTATTTTTCTTTACAAATTACAAATTTCATTTGAGGATATGAGAAAGTGTTATCCTTTTTCAATTAGGGCACATAAGTCTTGGGCAAATGTGAGCATAATCTTTATTTCGTGTAAACCAGACAAACGGTCTTTTCCTTTAATCATTAAACGCTCACCATTGGATTCAATGTGAAAAATAGGATGGCTTTCGAAAAAATAAATCAACTCGGGCGTAAATACTTTTCGGATTTCATTTTCATTGTTTCCACTTAAATGAAAACGTCTAGAAAAATCGGGCTGATTTATAAAATTGATATCACCAAAACCCGCCCATTGATACATCGTTGTTTTAAAATCTTCTTTATCTAAGACAAAAACAGGAAGTGATTTTGGACTGTCAAAAAGCAAAAAGGTAGCCTTAAGGTCTTCTTTAGCAATAAAAGCCCCCTCAGAAAAAGATAAATCAAAAAGCTGAAAAGTTTGTTTGGGATGAACCAATGTGTTGAGGCTGTAATTACTAATTTTTGTCTCAAAGAATAAAAAAGAAGAAAGTATTTTAGGGGCACTTAAAAGGTCGGGGCTGTAGGACCATCCAATTTGATGGGCAAAATCAGCAAGGTTTTTTTGTCGGTATGTTAAGCTATTTTTAAATCCAATTAAGGCCGGTATGGGAAGGCTTTTTCTAACAGAAAAAGGATGCTGTGTCTCAGCGGAATGAATATCTAATCCAATAATTTCAAACATACCATTTTTACGCTCAAAAGCTCTTTGGTAATCAAAAATTCCTTCCATAACAGTATGATCCACAAATTCACATAGAGAAAAATCAACAATGGCATGTTGAGATTCAGGAATTTGATCAAGTTTCTTTTTGAGGCGGAAAAAATTTAAAAAACTGCAAAAGTTTTTCACACTTACATAATAATTTCCACTCTGCTCTTCTAAATACATCAGCACATTGGGCTTAAAAATATTTAACGAAAATAAAAGCACACTTTTACTGAGCAATAAATGGATTATAAATGTAAAAAGAACACCCACTCCAATTCCTGTGATTAAATTTGTAAGTAGAGTGGTCATCAAAGTGACGACATAAATAAGCGCCTGTTCAGGACCAATTTTATAAATTCTTATTAGATTATCTGGTGATGCTAAACGATAGCCCGTAAACACAAGTATAGCCGCTAAAACAGTAAGTGGAATTCTTTGAATTTGGTCGCCCAACACCACCACAAACAACACTAGAAACATGGCATGGAAAAAATTGGAAGATCGGTTGCTTCCACCATTATTCACATTAACAGAGCTTCGTGCAATGACCGTAACAACGTTTAAACCTCCCAAAAAACCACTAACAACACTGGCAATGCCTAAAGCACGCAAATCTTTATTTACATTGGAACGCCTTTTTTTAGGATCTAACTTATCAACCGCTTTAATGCTTAATAAAGACTCAATGCTTGCAATTAATGTAATGGAAATAACAACCCCAATAAAGTCCCACTCCCAAATTTTATCAAACAATGGCTTGGGGAAAATCAAAAAAAGCCGCTCAGGAATTTTAATTAATAATTCAGGATCGATAGGTATTGGTAGGCCTAATACTAAAGTATAATAATATCCAACACTGATTGACCCCATGACTACCCACATCGGCGCAGGAATCAAGTGAAAATATGGATTACGGATACGATTGTAAAGGAATAAAAAAACAAAACCAAAAAAACCTAAAAGCCCCGAGAAGGGATGAATTGCTAGGAAGGTGAGAAAAGAATCAGGAATAGAAAACAGCTGATCAAGGGTATCCCCTTTAACTGTTAGAATACCTAACATCACATGAAATTGTTTTGCCAAAATCCCAATTCCAATTGCTGCTAACATACCTTGTAAAGCGCTAGCAGGAAAAAATTCACTCATAAAACCCAGCCGGAAAAGACCAAATAGAAAAAGTAGCACACCAGAAAATATTATGGCTGCTAAAGTATATAGATAACCCGTGTAGATATCGCCTTCACCCAAAACTGTTATTGCCCCCAATAATACAATCACCAATCCATTACCTGGCCCCGTTATAGTAACATAAGACCCTCCAAAAATAGAAACTACAACACCCCCAGCAACGGCAGCTATTATACCTGACAAAGGAGGCGCTTCTGAAGCCATAGCTAAACCCAAGCCTAAAGGCAAAGCAATAAGCGATACAACAAAACCTGAAAAAATATTTTTTGGTAAAGATGATAAAAACGAAATTACATCTGCCCGTCTACCCATTAGAGTTTGTTTTAACGATTAAGACATCAGTGGGTAATTCAGCAAGAATATGTTCCAAGTCTTTAGGGAAAAAACGACCGAAAAAAGAACTTTCTTCTTGAGCATTCATAATTAATAAATCTGCTCGAACAACACGTGCATAATGTCCAATAGAATACCCCCTTCTACCAAAAATACTCTGGGTGCCCCAACTAACATTACCTATTTGTTCTGAGGAAAAAGAGCGAACAATATCATGTACCCTGTTTTTTTCTACCCTATTAATACGCTCTTTCTTTATTGTAGCTTTTCTTAAGCTTCGATCATCATCAACCGTTATTGCAACAAGAGATTCACTAATTTCTTCAACAATGGTAATTTTTTCTGTCCCTAAAGAAAGACTAACATAAAAAGAGGCCTCTAAAGTTTCACGTGTTTGAAGGCTATCAAACCCATTCACAACGATATGTTTACATGGACGTCTTTCTTCAGAGGGTTTTAACATAAGCAACACTGAACAAGGCGCCTTTCGAGTTAGCTTTCGAGCAATAGAGCCTAAATAAAACTTGACCATATTTTCTCTCTTTAAAGCACCAAGCAACAACAAATCAACATTAAACTCATCACAAGCTTTTAAAATTGTAGCTACAGGCTCACCAGATCGCCAATGTACTTCTATCGAAGCGGGTTTTTCAGGGCATCCATTTATAAGCGCTTCAAATTGTTGCTCTTTGGAACTGTTTTTTTCTCCCACATGAATAAGAAGAAGTGTAGCCTTGAAAAAAGAGGCTAAGCGAATAACTTCAAACACATTGGCACGAAGGGATGGAGAAAAAGCAAAGCCAAACAAAAATGTTTTAAACGGTTGAAAACCCATCGTGAATGATCAAGTATCAAGATAAAATGAAAAATGTATTTTCTCAAATATAATAAAAATGAAAAAACTCATAGGGCATCATGAACAGCGATCCATTTTTGTCTCGATGTTGCTCCCTTTTTTATTTCGATTTGCTTCTTTTTGATCTTAAGGTGATGGGAAAGAATTTCAGTTAGCGCAACATTAGCTTTTCCACCCTCTGCGGTAGCATTTATCCAAACTTTAAACCCAACATTAACAGGCACTATTTTTTGATTTTAGCATTTGGCGAAACAGTAACAGTATAAATTGCTGTAGCCATTAAAGAAAGGTTAAAGAGATAAGCACTCTCCTATTTTTGGAAGCAAGAGTGATTTTTTATTATTAGCAAAATACTGTTGTACATCATTAGGCAGAATGGATATAGGGGGGAAAGTATTGTAATGACAACCAACAATTGTTTGGCACTCAATAAAATCAGACGCCATAAGCGCCTCCTCTTTCCCCATAGTAAAATTATCACCAATTGGTAAAACAGCAACTTTCAAAGGAGGACATAAGGCCGGAATTAATTTCATATCATATGTTAGCGCAGTGTCCCCTGAAACGTAAAAACAATCGTCATTATTCCAAATCACAAATCCCCCAGGATTTCCCCCATAGGTTCCGTCTGAAAGTACAGAAGAATGTATAGCAGACACATATTTAACAGTTCCAAAATCAAAAATACGTTTTCCGCCATGATTTAAAGAGTGGCCAATAAGCCCCTTCTCATTAAACCAATTTATGATTTCAAAGTTTGAAACAAGTACCGCCCCAGTATTTTTTGCTATAGCTTCTACATCAAGCACATGGTCCTGATGACCATGGGTAATCAAAATATAATCAGCCTCAATGGCCATTATGTCTATTGTATTCGCTAAAGGGTTT